>NZ_JBHLUH010000005.1:0-199628 GCF_042433955.1 Phytohabitans kaempferiae
CACCCTAACCTGAAGCTACAACTCAAATCGGACCTAAGTCAACAAACTACCGCTAGATGGGCGACCGCCGTGGACGGTCGCGCCGCGCGAAAGCAGTCGCGGCTCGCGCGATGCCCGTCAGGACAACCGGCTCAGACGTTGAACCCAAGGGCCCGCAACTGGTCACGCCCCTCGTCGGTAATCTTGTCGGGACCCCACGGCGGCAGCCACACCCAGTTGATGCGGAAGTCCTTCACGAGGCCGCCGCCCGGACCGGTGGTCAGCGCGGACCGCGTCTGGTCTTCGATCACGTCGGTCAGCGGGCACGCCGCCGACGTGAGCGTCATGTCCAGCGTCGCCACGTTGTCGTCGTCGACGTGGATGCCGTAGACCAGGCCGAGGTCGACCACGTTGATGCCGAGCTCGGGGTCGACGACGTCCTTCATCGCCTCTTCGACGTCCGCGACAGCTGTCTTCGCCACGTCACTCATGCCTTTACCTCCGAACCAGACGGGGCCGAGCCAGAACCAGACGGGGCCGAGCCAGAAGAGGCCGGACCAGACGGGGACGAGTCAGAACCGGACTCGGGCGAGTCGGCCGCACCGGCCCGCACCGCGGCGTCCTTGAACGCCATCCACGGCAACAACGCGCACTTCACACGGGCGGGGTAGCGGGCCACGCCGGCGAAGGCGATGCCGTCGCCGAGCAGCTCCTCGTCGGGCGTGACCTGGCCGCGACCGCCCATCAGCTCGACGAAGCCGTCCATGATCTTGAACGCCTGCCCGGCGTGCTGGCCGCGCAGCAGCTCGTGCAGCACGCTCGCCGACGCCTGGCTGATCGAGCAGCCCATGCCGTCGTACGAGATGTCGGCCAGCACGTCGCCCTCGGTGGCCACCCGGATGGTGACCTCGTCGCCGCAGGTCGGGTTGACGTGGTGCGCCTCGCCCACCGACGAGCCGGCCCCCGGCTCGCGCAGGCCGCGACCATGCGGGTGCTTGTAGTGATCCAGGATGATCTCCTGGTATAGCTGCTCGAACTCCATCAGTCGAACACCTTCCGCACCTGCTCAAGGCCACGCACCAGCGCGTCGACCTCGCCGACCGTCGTGTAGAGGTAGAACGACGCACGGGTCATGGCGGGCACGCCGTAGCGCACACAGAGTGGGCGTGCGCAGTGGTGTCCGACCCGCACCTCCACGCCGAGCGAGTCGAGGATCTGCCCCACGTCGTGCGGGTGAATCCCGTCGAGCCCGAACGAGATCGTGCCGCCCCGGCCCACCGGCGTCGTGGGGCCGAAGACGCGCAGGCCGGGCACGGTGGAGAGAGCGTCCAGCGCGTACGCCGTCAGCTCCTTCTCGTGCCACCTGATGGCTTCCATGCCGATACCGGTCAGGTAGTCGACGGCCACGCCAAGCCCCACGGCCTCGGCGATCGGGGGCGTGCCCGCCTCGAAACGGGCCGGCGGCGCGGCGAACGTCGACCGCTCCATCGAGACCGTCTCGATCATCGAGCCACCGCCGAGCACCGGCGGCATCGCCTCCAGCAGCTCGTACCGCCCCCACAGCACGCCGATGCCGGTGGGCCCGCACATCTTGTGCCCGGTGAACGCGAGGAAGTCGGCGCCCAGGTCGGCCACGTCGACCGGCATGTGCGGCACGGCCTGCGAGGCGTCGAGCAGCACCAGCGCGCCCACCTCGTGCGCCCGCGCGATGATGGCGGAGGTGGGGTTGACGGTGCCGAGCACGTTGGAGACCAGCGCGTACGACACCAGCTTCGTACGCTCGTTGACCAGCTCGTCGAGGTCTTCCAGGTCGAGCCGCCCGGCGTCGTTGACCCGGAACCACCGCAGCGTCGCGCCGGTGCGCTCACACAGCAGCTGCCACGGCACGATGTTGGAGTGGTGCTCCATCTCGGAGATCACGATCTCGTCGCCGGGGCCGAGGGCCAGGCGCGACCCGGCCCGCGAGTTTGAGATCGCGTACGCCACGAGGTTGATCGCCTCGGTCGCGTTCTTGGTGAAGACGATCTCCTCGGGGCGGGCGGCGTTGAGGAAGCGGGCGACCTTGCCGCGTGCCCCCTCGTACGCCTCCGTCGCCTCGGTGCCCACCTGGTGCACCGAGCGGGCCACGTTGGCGTTGTGCCGCTCGAAGTGCGTGCGCATCGCGTCGATCACCTGGCGCGGCTTCTGCGACGTGTTGCCGCTGTCCAGGTAGACCATCGGGTGGCCGTTGACCTCCCGACCCAGGATCGGGAAGTCGGCCCGCACCTTCTCCACGTCGAGGCGCGGCACGTCGCCGAACTGCGGCATGCCCTCCGGGATCGTGATGGTCATGATCCGGTCTCCCGGTCTCTCGCCGCCCGCGGCCACGAATTCGCTGAGTTAGATGATTCGCTCGCAAGCTCGCTCATGTGTAACCCCTCAGGCGGTGGCCGGACCGGCCCCTGCCAGGTAGCGCTCGTAGCCCTCGGCTTCGAGCTTCTCGGCGAGCTCGGGACCGCCCTCCTCGACGATCCGCCCGGCCACGAAGACGTGCACGAAGTCGGGCTGGATGTAGCGGAGGATGCGGGTGTAGTGGGTGATGAGCAGCAGGCCGGTCTCGCCGGTCGCGCGCACGCGGTTGACGCCCTCGCTGACCACGCGCAGCGCGTCGATGTCGAGGCCGGAGTCGGTCTCGTCGAGCACCGCCACCTTCGGCTTGAGCAGCTCGAGCTGGACGATCTCGTGCCGCTTCTTCTCGCCGCCGGAGAAGCCCTCGTTGACGTTGCGCTGGGCGAAGGCCGGGTCCATGTGCAGCCGCTCCATCGCGGTGCGCAGCTCGGCCGCCCAGGTGCGCAGCTTCGGCGCCTCGCCGTCGACCGCGGTCTTGGCGGTGCGCAGGAAGTTGGCCACCGAGACGCCGGGGACCTCCACCGGGTACTGCATCGCGAGGAAGAGCCCCGCGCGCGCCCGCTCGTCGACGGACATGGACAGGACGTCCTGGCCGTCGAGGGTGACGGTGCCGCCGGTGACCTCGTACTTGGGGTGGCCGGCGATCGAGTACGCCAGCGTGGACTTGCCCGAGCCGTTAGGCCCCATGATCGCGTGGGTCTCCCCCGCCTTCACGGTCAGGTTGACCCCGGCGAGAATCGGCTTCAGCTCACCCTCGGGCAGCTTGACCGACACCTGCAGGTCGCGGATCTCCAGGGTGCTCATGACGGGTGTACTCCATTGCTAGGCGTAGGGCGGCCATTTTCGTCAACTGGGATATAGACGTCGCCGTCGCGGATCTCGACGGGGTAGACCGGGACCGGCTCGGTGGCCGGCAGCCCGGTGGGCTCGCCGGTGCGCAGGTCGAAGCGGGAGCCGTGCAGCCAGCACTCGAGTGTGCAGCCGTCGACCTCGCCCTCGGAGAGCGGCACGTCGGCGTGCGAGCACACGTCGTGGATCGCGTAGAAGTTGTCGTCTTCCGCGTGCACCACGGCGATCTCCGTGCCGTCGACGTCGGCGCTCACCGTGGAGCCCTTCGGCACGTCTTCGATCGAGCAGATCTTGATCATGCGCCCGCCTTCGCCAACCGGTCTTCGATCGAGGCGCCGAGCCGCTCGCGCAGCTCCTCGACGGAGATCTTGTTGATCAGCTCGGCGAAGAAGCCCCGCACGACCAGCTTGCGCGCCTCGGCCTCCGGGATGCCCCGGGCCATCAGGTAGAAGAGCTGCTCGTCGTCGAATCGCCCGGTCGCGCTGGCATGGCCGGCACCGGCGACCTCGCCAGTCTCGATCTCCAGATTGGGTACGGAGTCGGCCCGCGCCCCGTCGGTGAGGACGAGGTTGCGGTTGATCTCGTACGTGTCGGTGCCGGTCGCCTGCACCTGGATCAGCACGTCGCCGACCCACACGGTGTGCGCGCCCTCGCCCTGCAACGCGCCCCGGTAGCCGACGTAGCTGCGGCAGTCGGGCACGCTGTGGTCGACGAGCTGGCGATGCTCCAGGTGCTGGCCGGCGTCGGCGAAGTAGAGCCCGTACAGCTCGGCCTCGCCGCCCCGCTCGGTGTACTCGACGCTGGTGAACTGCCGCACCAGGTCGCCGCCGAGCGTGACCTGTACGTGCGTCACGCGGGCGTCGCGCCCCAGCCGGAACCGGACGTGCTGCGCCTGCACCGCGTCGGCGGCCCAGTCGGCGACCGTGACGAACGTGAGCTTGGCACCGTCGGCGAGCGCGACCTCGACGTTGTCGGCGAGCGTGACCGCGCCGGTCTGCTCCAGCACGATCGTGGCCTCGGCGAAGCGCCCGACCTCGACGAACGTGTGCCCGAACGCCACCGTGCCCGCGTCTTCGCCGACGACCCGCAGCACGACGGGCTCGGCGAGGACCGTGTCGGCGGCGACCGAGACGAGCGACGCGGTGGTGGCGCGGCCGTAGGCGAGCGCGCTGATCCGGTCGAACGGAGTCAGCACGCTCCCGATCCGCGGGTCGCTCTTATCCACAGTGGACACGGTGATGCCGGCCGGCAGCCCGGTGTGCCCGATGGCGGGAGCGGGACCACCGACCACCTCGCCGGTCAGGCCGCGCAGGCGCTTGAGCGGCGTGAAGCGCCACTCCTCCTCCAGGCCGGTGAGGGCGGGGAAATCGGCGACGTCGTACGACCGCAGCGCCTGCGACTTGGTCTTTGGAGGCGGTGCGGCGAGGGTGTCGGTCATTTAACCGACGGCTCCTTCCATCTGCAGTTCGATGAGGCGGTTGAGCTCCAGCGCGTACTCCATCGGGAGCTCCTTGGCGATCGGCTCGATGAAGCCACGCACGATCATCGCCATCGCCTCGTCTTCGCTCAGGCCCCGGCTCATCAGGTAGAAGAGCTGGTCCTCGCTGACCTTGGAGACGGTCGCCTCGTGGCCCATCGCGACGTCGTCCTCGCGGATGTCCACGTACGGGTAGGTGTCGGAGCGGGAGATCGTGTCGACCAGCAGCGCGTCGCACTTGACGGTGCTCTTGCTGTGGTGCGAGCCCTCGAGCACCTGCACCAGGCCGCGGTAGGAGGTGCGGCCACCGCCCCGGGCGATCGACTTGCTGATGATGGTGGAGGACGTGTTGGGCGCGGCGTGCACCATCTTGGCGCCGGCGTCCTGGTGCTGCCCCTCGCCGGCCATCGCGACCGAGAGCACCTCGCCCTTGGCGTGGTCGCCGGTCATGTACACGGCGGGGTACTTCATCGTGACCTTGGAGCCGATGTTGCCGTCGATCCACTCCATGGTCGCGCCCTCGTGCGCCACGGCACGCTTGGTGACCAGGTTGTAGACGTTGTTGGACCAGTTCTGGATCGTCGTGTACCGGCAGCGCGCGTTCTTCTTCACGATGATCTCGACCACCGCGCTGTGCAGCGAGTCGGAGGAGTAGATCGGCGCGGTGCAGCCCTCGACGTAGTGCACGTACGCACCCTCGTCGACGATGATCAGCGTCCGCTCGAACTGCCCCATGTTTTCGGTGTTGATCCGGAAGTAGGCCTGGAGCGGGATCTCCACGTGCACGCCCTTCGGCACGTAGATGAACGAGCCTCCCGACCACACGGCGGTGTTGAGCGCGGCGAACTTGTTGTCGCCGACCGGGATCACCGTGCCGAAGTACTCCTTGAAGAGGTCTTCGTGCTCCTTGAGCGCCGTGTCGGTGTCGAGGAAGACGACGCCCTGCTCCTCGAGGTCTTCACGGATCTTGTGGTAGACCACCTCGGACTCGTACTGCGCGGCGACACCGGCCACGAGGCGCTGCTTTTCCGCCTCGGGGATGCCCAGCTTGTCGTACGTGTTCTTGATGTCGGCGGGCAGGTCGTCCCAGGTGGCCGCCTGCTTCTCCGTCGAACGCACGAAGTACTTGATGTTGTCGAAGTCGATGCCGGTGAGGTCGGCGCCCCAGGCGGGCATCGGCTTGCGGCCGAACAGCCGCAGGCCCTTGAGCCGCAGGTCGAGCATCCACTCCGGCTCGTTCTTCTTCGCCGAGATGTCGCGGACGACCGCCTCGTTGAGCCCGCGCTGGGCGGCGGCGCCGGCGACGTCTGAGTCGGCCCAGCCGTACTCGTAGTTACCGAGGACGGCGAGCTGCTCCGCTTGGGTCATCTGCTCGGTCATCTATTGGTCCTCACCGTGGTCGTGTGGCGTGGTTGCGCCGGGATGTGCGTGGTGCACACCCCGTCGCCGTGCGCGATGGTGGCCAGGCGCTGCACGTGGGTGCCCATCAGGCGGGAGATGACCGCCGTCTCGGCCTCGCACAGCTGAGGGAACTCGGCGGCCACGTGCGCCACCGGGCAGTGGTGCTGGCAGAGCTGGCCGCCGGAGGCGATCGTGGACGCGTTGGCAGCGTAGCCCTCGGCGGTCAGGGCGGCGGCGAGCGCCTCCGCCCGCGCGAGAGGATCGGCACCGGCGCCCTCGAGGGCGGCCCGGCAGCGCGCCTCCAGCCCCGAGACCTGCTCTGCGGCGAACTCCGCGACCGCGGCCTCCCCGCCCGTGCGAGCGATCCAGCGCAGCGCGGCGGTGGCCATGCCGTCGTAGAAGTGAGTGCCGCAATCCTGCTTGCCGGCATCGGTGAGCACGAAGACCCGAGCCGGACGACCGCGACCGCGGTGGCCCCGGACCGGGCGCTCGCGCGAGACGACCACGCCGTCGGCCAGCATGGCGTCGAGGTGCTTGCGGATGGCGGCGGAACTGAGCCCCAGCTCGGCACCGAGCTCGCCCGCGGTGGCCGAGCCATGCTCCAGCAACAGCCGGGCGACGCGGTCACGGGTGCGCCCGTCGACCGCCGCCGGCTGCTCAGGGAGGGCCGCCGCGTTTTTCACAACGCCCACGTTACGTATTTCCGCTACTGCTCGCAAACCCGGGTCGGAGTGATACACCCCACCGGGGTGAGCACGATCCCCCGATTGCACGCGGCCACTCTTGATCTTACGGCGGCGGCCGGCCGAGCGTGGGTCGCTGCCATCGCGGGGACGCTCGTGTCCGCCGGTGTGCGCTCCTGAGCGCGGCGAAAACGTCCAGAGGCGGCGGCGCCAGGTGTCGGCGCGACGGGCTACAGGCGGGCGGCGGGCTGGCTCGGCTCGAAGGGCGGCGTGGCCGGCTCCGCGGCGGCGGTGACGGCGGAAGGAACGGCCGGCGAAGAGGCAGCCGGTGACGGGGCCGGGCGCAGGGCCCACATGGCCGCGAGCGTGGCCAGCCACACCAGGCAGGCGCCGACCATGTGGGCGCCGACCAGGATGACGGGCAGCTCGGTGAGGTACTGGACGAAGCCGATCACGCCCTGGCCCAGCTCCACCGCGAGCAGCACCGCCACCGCGCTGGCGGCCACGCGCAGGCCCATCGCGCGCAGGGCCAGCCACGCCGCGACCGTGAGCCCCACCAGCAGGAAGACCAGGTCGGCGTGGACCTGGGAGATGGTCTCCGGGTCGAGGCCGTTGCGGGCGGCGCCGTGGTCGCCGGAGTGCGGGCCGCTGCCGGTGACCCACGTGCCGACCACGAGCACCGCCGCGCTGGCCACGGCGAGCGCCCAGGCCAGTGGGCGCAGCTTGGGAGGTACGGGCGAGGGAGCGGCGGCGGGCGGGTCGGTGGAGCGCCAGAAGGCGTACGCGAGCGCGATCACCGCCATCGAGGCGAGGAAGTGCAGGCCGACGACCCACGGGTTGAGGTCGGTGAGCACCGTGAGGCCGCCGACCACGCCCTGCGCGGGGATGCCCAGGAAGACGGCGACCGAGAGCCACCGCCGCCGCCCGCGGTGGCGCCACGCGGCGATTACGCCGGCCACCGCAACGGCGGCCACGACGAAGGTGAGCAGCCGGTTGCCGAACTCGATGACGCCGTGGATGCCCATCTCGGCGGTCGTCGTGTACGACTCGTCGGTGCACCTCGGCCACGTGGGGCAGCCGAGGCCGGAGTCGGTCAGCCGCACGGCGCCGCCGGTCCCCACGATCGCGACGTTGGCGACGATGGACGCGAGGGCGAGACGGCGAAGCACGGCAACTATCGTACGTAGTAGAGCACCGCCGCCCCGACACACCCCCTACACGGCGAGCTTGTACGCCCGGATCACCGTCTGCGTGACCGTGTTGCCGGCCGAGTCGACGGCGGTGGCGCGGAGCGAGACGTACCCGTCGCGGGCCGGATGGTCGACCGTCGCCTGCCCGGCCGCCACCGGCGCGGGCGACCAGGTCACGCCGTCGTCGTACGAGACCTCGACGCGCAGGCTGGTGTTGGGGCCGGCCGCCGAGTCGGGCTGGGCCACCACGCTCACCGGGATGGTCGCGACCTGCCCGGCCGGCGCCGCGTTCTCGCTGTCGACGCGTGGCGCGAACCGCACCGTGGAGAGCGGCAGCCGGACCGAGTCGGCCACGTGCCCGGAGCGGAACGTCCATGCCACGCTCACCCTGGTCGAGAGCGTCGCCGGGCCGCTCCGCTCGGCACTCATCTCCAGCCGGTAGTCGGCCGGTTCCGGGGGGACCTCGAACTCGCCGGTCAGCTCCTCGACCGAGGCGACCACCTCCCCGTTTCGGGAGAGTGTGATCTGTCCGGCCGCGATCGACGAGTAGCCGGCCCGTCCGGCACCGTCGCCGTACAGGGGGGCGAGCACCAGGAGCGTGTCGCCTCGGCGGGTCACCCACTGGTGCTCGTACGCCGGGGAGGCCACCGTCGGGCCGAAGACCCCGCGGCTCCACTGCTCCTGGTACGCCTGCCCGGGGCGGTAGATGGCCGGCGGAGCGACCGTGGACGTGACGTACTGGTCGGCGGTCATCTCGTCGAACGAGCGGAACCACCGCACGCGTCCCTCGGTGTTGTAGTACTCGGTCCGCGCCGAGGGCAGGTCGACCGGCATCGCGTGGGCGAAGCCGCCCATCACCGTGCCGGGCAGCACCGGCCAGGCCATCTTCTGCCCGGTCGTACCCGCGGCCTCGTGACCGTGATCCGCGCGGACGGTGGCCAGGTCGGCGCCGGTCACGGTACGGCCGAAGCCGGTGGGCATGCGCTCCTCGGTGAGCCAGCCGAGCAGGTACGCGCCGCCGTCGAAGCCGTACGCGGCCGCGACCCGGTTGACGAAGCCGGCGCCGGTGCCCCCGATCCCGGCCGTGTAGAGCCCGCCGAACGAGCGCCCCAGCGTGCCCACCTCGACCGTGCGGCCGGCACCAACCGTGATGGCGGCCACCTCGGCGAACTCCTGCACCGCGTCGGCCCTCGGCACCGTCACCGAGAGCGGTGCGCCCTGGCGCGCGTCGACGGTCACCGCGGTCGCGCCGGCCACGTCGAGCGTGGGCTGACCGACGACGGTGGTGGCGTAGCCGGTGCCGTCCGGCCCGGTGATCGCGCTGAGCAGCGTGTACCGCCCCTTGGGGAGCCGCGTGGTGACGGTGCCGGCGGAGGCGGGCAGGTTGCGGGCGATGGTGCCGTCGGCGGAGGCGAGCACGGTCACGTATCCGTCCGCGTCCGCCCCGTCCCGCCCCACGTGCGACACGGTCACGTCGTAGCTTTCCACCTCGCGGTCGACGGCGAGCGGCAGCCGGAGGTCGCCCGCCACGAGGTGCCCGGTGAGCATGCCGTCCGGCCCCTCGGTCCGCCCGTCCGCGGTGACCGTCACCTCGGCCGCCCCACCGGGAGGGACGGTGACCGACGGCGGCGAGACCGTGAAGGTCCCGGGGCCGTCCACGGCGAGGTCGAGGTCGAGGGCGGCGGAGCCGTCGTTGTGCAGTGCCACGGTGCGGGTGACCGGCTCGTCGTCCGCGTGTGGCCAGGCGAGGCGGCCGAAGCTGAGGCTGGCCGGGCTCGCGGTGAGCGTCCGCGCGACCGCCCGCGCCACGTCGAGGCGCCCGGCTCCCTCGGCGAACACGTCTCCGGTCCGGGGGCGTGCGGAGGTCATCAGCGCGCCCTTGAGCCGCGCCGGCGTCCAGTCGGGGTGCTGCTGGGCGAGGATGGCGGCGGCGCCGGCCACGTGCGGGGCGGCCATGGAGGTACCGGAAAGGCTCGTCCCGGTCTCGCCGGGCAGGCCGGAGTCGGCGCCGCGGGCGGCGACGATGTCCACGCCCGGCGCGGTGATGTCCGGTTTGATCGCGCCGTCGGCACGCGGCCCACGGCTGGAGAAGCCGGCCAGCGCGTCGCTCTTGCTGACCGCGCCGACCGCGAGCGCGGCGTCGGCGCCGGCCGGCGACGCGATCGTGCCCGCGCCGGGCACGTTGCCGGCGGCGACCACGAAGAGCGTGCCGTGCGTGGCGGTCAGCGTGCCCACCGCCTCCTCGACCGGGTCGAGGCCGGGCGTGTCCGGGCCGCCGAGGCTGAGGTTGACGACCTCGGCGCCCTCGGCCGCGGCCCACTCCATGCCGGCGAGGATCCACGACTCCGCGCATCCGCCGACCACGCAGACCTTGCCGTCCAGCAGCCTGGCGCCCGGGGCCACGCCGCCGCTACCGGCCACAGTGGACGCCACGTGCGTGCCGTGTCCGCTGCGGTCCTTGTCGTCCTCGTTCTGTTCGGTGAAGTTTCGCTGGCCGGTCACCCGCCCGGCCAGCGCCGGATGGGTCGCGTCGATGCCGCTGTCGAGCACGGCCACCGTCACGCCGGTGCCGTCGTAGCCGGCCGCCCACGCCTCCGGCGCCCCCACCCGCGGCACGCTCTCGGCGAGCGCGGGCTGGCGCAGGCCGTCGAGCCAGATCGTGTCGACGCCCACGGTGAGCCGCCGCTCCGCCGGCCCGCCGACCGTGAACGTGCCCCAGAACGTGGCCAGCCGCTCCGCCTCGGCCGCGACCGCCAGCGCGTCGACCGCGGGCAGCTCGCGCCGCACGGTGGCGCCGCCCTCGGCCACGCGCTCGCCGACCCGGGCCCGTTCGTCGTCGCTGGCGTACGCCACGATCAGCGGCAGCTCGGCCCGCGTGTCGTAGCCGTACTCCAGCAGCGTCGTCACGTCGAACAGCCGCGGGTCGAGATCGCCGGCCCGGAGCAGCGGCAGCGCGTCGGCGGGGATGACGTGGATGTGGCCGCCGTCCCGCCGGGTCACGAAGGGCATCGCCTCGCGCCCGGGCGCCGGCCGCACCGACGCCTTGTCGCCCGCCGTCACGGTCACCCGGTCGCCGGAGACCAACGTGACCCCGCGCGACGCGACGCCCGCGAGCGGCGCGGGCGCCGTCTCCCCTTCAGCGACAGCGGGTACGACACCGACAGCCCCGCACAGCACCACAAGTGCCGCCGCTTGGCCAATAACCCGCCGCACTATGTCACCTCCACCGAAACGGACATCGATGGATGACTATACGCGTGATCGGCGGAGGGCGCGAGGCGAGCCTCACAGGCGGGCGGCGATCGCCTCCGCGAAGCGCTCCGGCGCGCTGTCGGCCGTCCCCAGGAAGAGGGATGGCTCGGTGAGCTCCAGCTCGACCAGCACCGGCAGGTCGTCGGGGCCGGGAATCAGGTCGACCCGCGCGTAGACGAGGCGTTCGGCGCCACCGGGCACCGCCGCGAGCGCCTGCCGCGCGATGTCGAGCTCGGCGTCGATCGGTCTGCGCGGGCGGACCGACTCCTCCTTGTAGAGCCCATCGACGCGCTCGTGCGGCCCGGTCAGCATCGCGTTCTTGCGGATCGCGTGGCTGAACACCAGCTCGCCGCCGGTGGCGAGGAAGGTGAGCGCGGTCTCCCCGTACGTGTCCACGGCGGCCAGGTACGGCTGCACCATGACCCGCCGCCCCGCGGCGAGGAGGCGGGCCACGTGCGCGGTGGCGAGGTCGCGGTGCTCGGCCCGGCCGAGGTCGTACCGCCCGCTGTCGAGGCTGCCCGCGCCGACGGCCGGCTTGATCACGACATCTCCGCCCGGCGGCCGCCGCCACGCGCTGCCCGGCTCGACCCAGGTGGTGGGCACGACGGGCACGCCGGCGAGGGCGAGGTCGCGCAGGTAGCGCTTGTCGGTGTTCCAGGTGATGACGTCGGCGGGGTTGGCCAGGCGGGGCACCTTGGCCGCCCAGGCAAGGAACTCGTCGCGGCGCGGCGGATAGTCCCACACCGAGCGGAGCACGGCCAGGTCGAAGGCGGCCCAGTCGACGTCTGGCGCGTCCCACACGACGGGCGCGGCGGTGATGCCCCGCCGGCTCAGCTCCGGGATGACCAGCCGGTCGTCCGGGTCGAGGGCGGTGATCTGGCCGCAGGTAACGAGAGCGACCCGGGATCGCTCCCGGGTCGCTGGGACAGAGTTTTCGTCCACGAGATGTATCTCAGCGAGCGAGTGACCGCCGGCCCATCGACCTCCACAGGTCATTGCTCGGGCGCATCTGGTCCATCAGCTCGCGCTCCCACTCGTTTTCCACCTCGACGCCCGCCTTGGCGCACGCCTGGCGCGCTACGTCGGTGGCGTCGGCGAACTGGTCCGCCCACTCTCCGTCACCCCCGACGAGAACGATCCGGGCGCCCCGCTTGCCGACGTACTCGATGACCGCCTTCGCGCCGCCGTGTCCGGCGGCGAAAGCCCGGATACCCGCGACGAGGCCGCTGGAGGCCTGCGCCGTGGCTGTCGGACCAGCGGTCATGTTGGTATCGGAACCATCTGCCATGTGATCGAGCGTAAGCAGATCACGGGGCACTCGACGTCCCTCTCGCGTTCTTTTGTGATGCCAATTACCCGACGTTTAAACCCCGTATCCTTGTCGTTTCGCCCGACTTATCGCCTTAAATCATGGCAATAGGCGCGGACAAAAAGGACACTATTCAAGGGCTTGATCGACCGTCCGGCAAATCCGGCGTTTCACGGATCGAAAGCCTCGAAACGGTCACTCAGACCAGGGCGTCGACGGCCACCGCGATGAAAAGGATCGTCAGGTAGGTGATCGTCCAGTGGAACAGCCGCATCGGGCGCATCTGCTCCCCGCGCCGCGCCCGCCCCACGAGCGCGTGCGACTCGCGCAGCAGCAGCGCGCCGGTGAGCAGCGCGACCAGCACGTAGATCGGGCCGAGCCCGAACGCCTCCCGGCCCAGCGGCCAGACCGCGACCGAGGCCGCGACGGTGAGCCAACTGAAGAGCACGATCTCCACGTTGACCCGGCGCTGCGAGGCGACCACCGGCAGCATCGGGATGCCGGCGCGGGCGTAGTCGGCCCGGAACCGGATGGCCAGCGCGTAGAAGTGCGGCATCTGCCAGAAGAAGACGACGGCGAAGAGCCCCCACGCGGTGGCCGAGAGCCCGCCGGTCACCGCGGCCCAGCCGATCAGCACCGGCGCGGACCCGCACACACCGCCCCAGAACGTGTTGGCCGGCGTGCTCCGCTTGAGCCACAGCGTGTAGACCACGTCGTAGTAGACGATCGCCGCCAGGGTGAGCCCGGTGGCGAGCCAGTTGGTGAACGCGGCCATCAGCGACACCGACACCACGCCCAGCACCAGGCCGAAGACCAGCGCGCTGCGGGGCGAGACCCGGTGCGCCGGCAGCGGGCGTCGCGAGGTGCGCTTCATGACCTGGTCGATGTCGCGGTCGATGTAGCAGTTGAGCGCGTTGGCCGCGCCCGCCGCGAGCGAGCCGCCGACCAGCACGACGGCGACAAGCCACAGCGACGGGATGCCACCGGCGGCGAGCATCATCGCCGGCACGGTGGTGACGAGCAGCAACTCGACGATGCGCGGCTTGGTCAGCGCCACGTACGCCTTGATCACCGCGAGCACGTCGCCCGCGCGCACGCGCTGCCGGGGCGGTACCAGGTCGCGCGGGGCGACCGGCACCAGCGGCCGGGCGGTGGCCGGCGGGTGGGGGCGCTCGGTGATCGTACTCACGTGGTGGGTCACCTTCCGGGCGTCGGCGCGGGGCGCGCGGCTCTGCGGGCGGCTCTGCGACGCGGTGATCCGGCAAGGTCAACGGCGCCGACCGACAGGGTACGCGCTGGCAGAACGCCACCTACTACGACCCCACGTAGATGAGACGGCACGTGCGCCCGGTCACAGCTCGCCGTCTCACGCGTCGGCCGGTCACCCCGCGCACGTTTAGCACGGGTAGATAGGGTCATCGCAAGAGGGTTGCCGCATTGCCGAGGAGCACAAATCGTGACCGCGAACGAAGCTTCACTGACCTGGTCCGAGCTCGACCGCAAAGCGGTCGACACCGTACGGGCCCTGGCCATGGACGCCGTGGAAAAGGCCGGCAACGGCCACCCCGGCACCGCGATGAGCCTGGCACCGGCGGCGTATCTGCTGTTCAACAAGCTGCTGCGTCATGATCCGACGGATCCACAGTGGCCGGGCCGGGACCGCTTCGTGCTGTCCATGGGTCACTCCAGCCTCACCCTCTACATCCAGCTCTACCTATCCGGCTACGGGCTGAGCCTCGACGACCTCAAGTCGCTGCGGCAGTGGGGCTCGCTCACACCGGGTCACCCCGAGCACGGCCACACCCCCGGCGTCGAGACCACGACCGGCCCGCTCGGCCAGGGCGTGGGCAACGCGGTCGGCATGGCGTTCGCGGCACGGCGTGAGCGGGGCCTCTTCGACCCGGAGGCCGAGCCGGGCCAGTCCCCCTTCGACCACCACATCTGGGCGTTCGCCTCCGACGGCGACCTCGAGGAGGGCATCAGCCACGAGGCGGGCGCGCTCGCCGGCCACCAGAAGCTGGGCAACCTGATCCTGCTCTGGGACGACAACGAGATCTCGATCGAAGACGACACCAGGATCGCCAAGAGCGAAGACATCGCCAAGCGCTACGAGGCGTACGGCTGGCACGTGCAGACCGTCGACTGGCGCGGCGGCCACCACGCCGACGAGGGCGAGTACAACGAGGACGTGCAGGCGCTGTTCGCCGCGTTCGAGGCGGCGCGGGCGGAGACCGAGCGTCCCTCGTTCATCGCGCTGCGCACCATCATCGCCTGGCCCGCGCCCACCAAGCAGAACACCGGCAAGTCGCACGGCTCGGCCCTCGGCGCCGAGGAGGTCGCCGCCACCAAGAAGCTGCTCGGCCTGGACCCGGACTCGTCGTTCGCGGTGGACGAGAAGGTGCTCGCCCACGCCCGCGAGGTGGTCGACCGGGGCCGCACGGCGCGCGCCACGTGGCAGGAGAAGTTCGACGCCTGGGCCGCCG
This sequence comes from Phytohabitans kaempferiae, assembly GCF_042433955.1. Classification (NCBI taxonomy): domain Bacteria; kingdom Bacillati; phylum Actinomycetota; class Actinomycetes; order Micromonosporales; family Micromonosporaceae; genus Phytohabitans; species Phytohabitans kaempferiae. The sequence goes on from NZ_JBHLUH010000005.1 coordinate 15,012, forward strand.
CCAACCCCGAGCGCAAGGCCCTCTTCGACCGGCTGGCCAACCGTTCTCTCCCGGATGGCTGGACCGAGGCGCTGCCGGAGTTTCCGGCGGACCCCAAGGGTGTCGCGACCCGGGCCGCCTCCGGCAAGATCCTCTCCGCGCTCGCGCCGGTGCTGCCCGAGCTGTGGGGCGGCTCGGCCGACCTGGCCGAGAGCAACAACACCACGATGAAGGGCGAGCCCTCGTTCGTCCCGCCGGAGCACGCGACCAAGGAGTTCCCCGGCAACATCTACGGCCGCACGCTGCACTTCGGCATCCGCGAGCACGCGATGGGCGCCATCCTCAACGGCATCCTGCTGCACGGCGGTACCCGCCCGTACGGCGGCACCTTCCTGGTCTTCAGCGACTACATGCGCCCGGCCGTACGGCTGGCCGCGCTGATGAAGCTGCCGGCCATCTACGTCTGGACGCACGACTCCATCGGCCTCGGCGAGGACGGCCCGACGCACCAGCCGATCGAGCACCTGTCGGCACTGCGCGCGATCCCCGGCCTCGATGTGGTCCGCCCGGCCGACGCCAACGAGACCTCGGTGGCGTGGCGGCTGGCGCTGGAGCACACCGACCGTCCCACCGCCCTGGCGCTGACCCGGCAGGCGCTGCCGGTCCTCGACCGCGGCGTCGTGGCGAGCGCCGAGGGCGTCGCCAAGGGCGGCTACACACTGGCCGACGCGTCCGACGGGCAGCCGCAGGTGATCATCATCGCCAGCGGTTCCGAGGTGCAGCTCGCGCTCACCGCGCGGGAGCGCCTGGAGGCCGACGGCACGCCGGCGCGCGTGGTGTCGATGCCGTGCCAGGAGTGGTTCCGCGAGCAGGACGAGGCATACCGCGAGTCGGTGATCCCCCGTGGCGTACGAGCGCGGGTGAGCGTCGAGGCCGCGATCGCGATGTCCTGGCGCGATCTGATCGGTGACTGCGGCGAGGCTGTGAGCATCGAGCATTACGGGGCAAGCGCGCCCTACCAGGTGCTGTTCGAGCAGTTCGGCTTCACGGCCGACCGCGTGGTGGCCGCCGCACACGCCTCGCTCGCGAGGGTCGGCGCAATCACCGGCTCAACCACCGGAAACTAAGCAGACGGGCGACTGAGGGAGATTGGTATTCATGACTGACCGGCTTGGTGAACTGTCCGCTGCCGGCGTGGCGGTGTGGATCGACGATCTGTCGAGGGTGCGGCTGGAGTCCGGTGGGCTCGACCAGCTGCGCCGCGAGAAGCACGTGGTGGGCGTGACCACCAACCCGACCATCTTCGCGAAGGCGCTGGGCGACGCCCACGCGTACGACTGGCAGGTGCGCGACCTCGCCCTGCGCGGGGTCTCCGTCGAAGAGGCGGTGCGCATGCTGACCACGTACGACGTGCGGTGGGCGACCGACGTGATGAAGCCGGCGTACGAGGCTTCCGGGGGCGTCGACGGGCGTGTGTCGATCGAGGTCGACCCACGCCTGGCGCACGAGACCGAGAAGACCATCGCCGAGGCGAAGTCGCTGTGGTGGCTGGTCGACCGCCCCAACCTCTTCATCAAGATCCCGGCGACCCGCGCGGGCCTGCCGGCGATCACCGCGACGCTCGCGCAGGGCATCAGTGTCAACGTCACGCTGATCTTCTCGCTCCAGCGGTACACCGAGGTGATGGACGCGTTCCTCTCCGGCCTGGAGCAGGCGCGGGCCAACGGGCACGACCTCACCAAGATCGGTTCGGTGGCGTCGTTCTTCGTCTCCCGGGTCGACACCGAGGTCGACAAGCGGCTCGACAAGATCGGGTCGGAGGAGGCCAAGTCACTCAAGGGCAAGGCGGCGATCGCCAACGCCCGCCTGGCGTACGAGCGGTACACCGAGGTCTTCAGCTCCGACCGCTGGCAGGCGCTGGCCGACGCGGGCGCGCACCCGCAGCGTCCACTGTGGGCATCCACCTCGACGAAGAACCCGGACTTCCGGGACGTCATCTACGTCGAGGAGATGATCGCCCCCGGCGTCGTCAACACGATGCCGGAGCCGACCATCCACGCGTACGCGGACCACGGGGAGACCCGCGGTGACACCGTGACCGGCTTGTACGACGACGCCCGCAAGGTGCTCGACGACCTCGCCAAGCTCGGCATCGAGTACGACGACGTGGTCGAGACCCTGGAGCGCGAGGGCGTGGAGAAGTTCGAGGCGAGCTGGGTGGAGCTGTTGCAGACCGTGGAGAACCAGCTTTCCAATGCCACCGATGCGTGAAGTCGAGGCGGCCGCGGGGCTGGCCGTCTGGGGCGCGGACGCCGTTGGCGCCGCGGCCCGGGCGGCCCTCGTCAAGGACGGAGTCCCCGGGCTCCTCGTGCGGAAGGACCCCACGCTTTGGGGGCCCGACGCGGAGGCGGAAGCCAGGATCAGGCTGGGCTGGATCGACACGCACCGCCGCAGCCGCCAGCTCCTCCCCCTGCTCGCCGAGCTGAAGGAGGAGCTGGCTGACCTCGACCGCGTGGTGCTCGCCGGGATGGGCGGCTCGGCGTTCGCCGCCGAGGTGATCACCCGTACGCTCGGCCGCCCGCTCACCGTGCTCGACACCACCGACCCGGGTCAGATCGGCAGGGCCATCTCCGACCGGCTCGAACGCACGGTGGTGGTGGTCTCCAGCAAGTCCGGCACCACGATCGAGACCGACAGCGTGCGCCGCGCCTACCTCGGCGCCTTCCTCGACGCGGGGCTGACCCCGGCCGAGGCGGGGCGGCACTTCGTGATCGTGACCGACCCCGGCTCGCCGCTGGAGGAGGTCGCCCGCGAGATGGGCGCGACCGTGGTGCTCGCCGACCCGGAGGTGGGCGGGCGCTACGCGGCGCTGACCGCGTTCGGCCTCGTACCCGCGGCTCTGGCCGGTGTCGACGTGGCCGAGCTGCTCGACCAGGCCGAGGAGCTGCTGCCCACGCTCGCCCTGGGGGGCGACAACCCGGCGCTCGCGCTGGGCGCCGCACTCGGTGCGGCCACCTCGTCGGGCAAAGACAAGATCGCCCTGGTACCGGACGGCACCGGCATCGTCGGCCTCGACGAATGGGCCGAGCAGTTGCTCGCCGAGTCGACCGGCAAGGAGGGCACCGGCATGTTGCCGGTGGTGCTCGAATCGCCGGGGGCACCGGTCGACGGCGCCGACGTGCTCACCGTGACGCTGGGCGGCTCGCTGCCGGCCGGCGCGGTGCCCGGCGGCGGTGTACTCCCCGACGTCGCGGTCAACGGCCCGCTCGGCGCCCAGTTCCTGACCTGGGAGTTCGCCACCGCCCTCGCCGGCCGGGTGATCGGGGTCGACCCGCTCAGCCTGCCCAGCAAGAGCGACTCCAAGGACAACGCCGCCCAGATCCTGGCCTCCGGCCCCCCGGTGGAGCAGCCCTCCTTCGTCGAGGGCGCGATCGAGGTCTACGGCACCGGCACCTCCACGCTCGCCGGTGCGCTCAGCGCCGTGCTGCTCGATGCCCGCCCCACCGGGTACCTCGCGGTGATGGCCTACCTCGACCGGCACGCCGACGCCGCGCTCGCCGGTGTGCGGCCGCTGCTCGCGGCGATGGCCCGGCGCCCGGTCACCTTCGGCTGGGGGCCGCGCTTCCTGCACTCGACCTCGCTGTACCACAAGGACGGGCCGCCACTCGGCGCGTTCCTCCAGATCACCGGCGCGGTGGCTGCCGACTTGGCGGTGCCCGGCCGGCCGTACACCTTTGGCCAGCTCCAGGCGGCTCAAGCCGCCGGCGACCGGCAGGCGCTGGTGCGTCGCGGGCGTCCGGTCATCCGCCTCCACCTGACGGACCGGGCGTCGGGCATCGTTCAGTTGTTGGACGCTGCCCGGTCCCTAGGGAACTGAAAGGATAGTCCCGTGGGTAATCCGTTGCGCGATCCCCAGGACCGGCGGCTGCCGCGGATCCCCGAGCCCTGCGCTCTGGTGATCTTCGGGGTGACCGGCGACCTGGCACGCAAGAAACTGCTCCCGGCCGTCTACGACCTGGCCAACCGCGGGCTGCTGCCGCCCGGTTTCGTGGTGCTGGGCTTCGCCCGCCGCGACTGGGACCATGGCACGTTCGAGCAGGTGGCGTACGACGCGGCCAAGGCACACGCGCGCACGCCGTGGCGCGAGGAGGTGTGGGCCCGCCTCTCCGGCAACATGAAGTTCGTCGGTGGGGCGTTCGACGACGACGCGGCCTTCGACAAGCTCGACCGCACGCTCAACGAGCTGCGCGACACGCACGGCATCGGCGGCAACGCGGCGTTCTACTTCTCGATTCCCCCGGCCGCCTTCCCCACCGTGCTCAAGCAGCTCGCCCGCACCGGCATGGCCGACAACGAGAAGTGCGGCGGCTGGCGGCGCGTGGTGGTGGAGAAGCCGTTCGGCACCGACCTCACCTCGGCCAAGGCGCTCAACGACCTTGTCGACGACGTGTTCACCGGCCAGGACGTGTTCCGCATCGACCACTACCTGGGCAAGGAGACGGTGCAGAACATCATGGCTCTGCGCTTCGCCAACTCCCTGTTCGAGCCGGTGTGGAACTCCAAGTACGTCGACTCGGTGCAGATCACGATGGCCGAAGACGTGGGCATCGGCACGCGCGCCGGCTTCTACGACGCCACCGGCACCGCCCGCGACGTGCTGCAGAACCACCTGCTCCAGTTGCTCGCGCTGGTCGCGATGGAAGAGCCGACCAGCTTCGACGCCAGCGAGATCCGGGCCGAGAAGCTCAAGGTGCTGCGCGCGATCAGCCTGCCGAGCGACATCCACGAGGGCACGGTGCGCGGGCAGTACCTCCAGGGCTGGGTCGGCGGCGAGCGGGCCAAGGGCTACCTCGACGAGGACGGCGTGCCGGAAGACTCCACCACGGAAACATACGTGGCGGTGCGCCTCGGCATCCAGAACCGTCGCTGGGCGGGGGTACCTTTTTATATCCGCGCGGGCAAGCGCTTGCCTCGGCGGGTGACGGAGGTGGCGGTGCTGTTCAAGAAGGCGCCGCACCTGCCGTTCAACCCGGCCGACGTCGAGGCGCTCGGGCACAACCAGCTGGTCATCCGCGTGCAGCCGGACGAGGGCGTCGTGCTGAAGTTCGGTTCCAAGGTGCCCGGCACCACGATGGAGCTGCGCGACATCGCGATGGACTTCCAGTACGGCGAGGCGTTCACCGAGCAGAGCCCGGAGGCGTACGAGCGGCTGGTCCTCGACGTGCTGATCGGCGACCGGACCCTCTTCCCGGACGCCGCCGAGGTGGAGCAGAGCTGGCACGTGGTCGACCCGATGGAAGAGGCGTGGCGGGACACCAAGCCGGAGCCGTACCGGGCCGGCGAGTGGGGGCCGCGGGCGGCCGACGAGATGCTGGCCCGGGAGGGCCGCCACTGGAGGCGGGCATGAGCGGGAGTCGCGAGGCTACGGTCTCGACCACGACGGCGGACGAGCGCCGAGCGACGGAGCGGGGTAGGCATGAGCGGGAGTCGCGAGGCTACGGTCTCGACCACGACGGCGGACGAGCGCCGAGCGACGGAGCGGGGTAGGCAATGATCGGCTTGTGGGACACCACGGGGAACGAGGTCGTCAAGGCCCTCGCCGCGGAGCGGCGCAGCGCCGGCAGCGTGGCCAGCGGCATGGCGCTCTCGCTCATCGTCGTGGTCGACGAGAAGCGGGTACGTGAGGCGGAGGCGGCCGCCACGATCGCCACGGCCGCCCATCCGTGCCGGCTGCTGATGGTGGTGCGTTCCGACTTCGAGCGCCCCATCAACCGGCTCGACGCCGAGATCGTGGTCGGCGGGCGGCTCGGCCCGTGCGAGGCGGTGGTCATGCGCATGTACGGCCGGCTCGCCCTGCACGCCGAGTCGGTGGTGATGCCGCTGCTCGTGCCGGACGTGCCCGTGGTCACCTGGTGGCACGGCGAGCCGCCGGAGCTGATCGCCAACGACTTCCTCGGGGTCGTGGCCGACCGGCGGATCACCGACACGGCACAGGCGAGTGACAAGATCGCGGCGCTGCGGCAGCGGGCCAACGACTACGCGCCGGGTGACACCGACCTGGCGTGGACCCGCATCACCCCGTGGCGCACGCTGGTGGCCGGCGCGTTCGACACGCTCGACACGAAGGTCACCGACGCGACGATCGTGGCGCCCGCCTCCGACCCGACCGCGGCGCTGATGAGCGGTTGGCTCAAGGCGCGGCTGGGTATCGAGCCCAAGCTGGAGGCGACCACCGACTTCCCGCGCATGCGGTCGGTCACGCTCCGGTCCGGCAGCGGCGAGGTGCTCTCGCTGACCCGGGAGGACAGCACGGCAACCTTCTCCCGCACCGGGCACGCCGCGCGCAACCTGCCGCTCGTCCGCCGCCCCACCGGGGAGGAGCTGGCCGAGGAGCTGCGCCGCCTCGACTCCGACGAGATTTACGCGGACGCGCTGGGCACCTACGCCGGTGTGTCCGATCTGGACAGTCGGCCGGCCAAGCGGGTACACATCTGGAAGGACCCGGTCGTCGCCGCGCGGCAGCCCGCGTCCGCTCCAGCGCCGGTGTCCGCTCCCACGGTGGGCTTCCCCCCGTCTCCCAGCGCCGTCTCGTCCGATGGCGTCCCTCTGCCTGGCCGGGCCGGGGTAGCGTCGGACGATGCCCGCTCCTCGGGCGGCGAAGGGGGTTCGGACAATGGGTGAGACCAGCGTGATCGTCCACTCGGACGCCAAGGTGCTCGCCCAGGCCGCCGCGGCCCGGCTGGTCGTCCGGCTCATCGACGCCCAGGCCGCCCGCGGCTTCGCCGGCATCGTGCTCACCGGCGGCCGGGTCGCCGCGGCGGTCTACGAGGCCGTCCGCGACCTCCCCGCCCGCGACGCCGTCGACTGGTCCCGGGTCGACGTGTGGTGGGGCGACGAGCGCTTCCTGCCCTCCGGCGACCCCGACCGCAACGAGACCCAGGCCCGGGAGGCGCTGCTCGACGCGCTCCCGCTCGACCCGGCCCGGGTCCATCCGATGCCCGCCGCCGACGGCCCCGACGGCAACGACCCCGAGGCGGCAGCCGCGCGATACGCCGGGGCGCTCGCCGCAGCGGCCAAGCCGGGCACCGCCCAGCTCCCCCACTTCGACGTGCTGATGCTCGGCGTGGGCGAAGACGGGCACGTGGCGTCGATCTTCCCGGAGCACCCCAGCGCGTACGAGACCCGGGTCGTCAGCGCCGTCCGCGGCTCGCCCAAGCCCCCGCCGGTCCGCGTCACGCTGACCCTGCCGACCATCAACACGGCCGAAGAGGTCTGGCTGATGGCCGCCGGCCCGGAGAAGGCCGACGCGGTGGGCATGGCGATGGCCGGCGGCGGCCCGGTGCAGGTGCCCGCCTCGGGCGTACGCGGGGTCGAGCGCACACTCTGGCTGCTCGACCGCGCCGCCGCGGCCGAGGTGGCGCCAAGGCTGCGCAGCCTCCGCTGAGCTGATCTGTGCTTCGCCCGGCCCCGACCGGGCCGGGCGAAGCTGTCAGGCCACCCCGAAGGTCGGGTCGTCGATGAGAAAGCGCCAGCTGCCGTCCGGTTGCCGGCGCGCCACCTCGCCGCTCACTCCGGTGACCTCACCCCCATTGGCTCGGAATCTCGCCGACATCAGCGCGTGGTCGCCGTGGACGATCAGCTTGCGCGTCTCCCCGTCGATGCGGTCCACCGCGCCGACGAATCCCGCCAGCATCGCGCGCAGCGAGGCGTGATCGGAGAGCCGGGCACCGTCCAGGCCGATCGTCACCGAGCCGGGCTCGTAGAGCGCCAGCAGCGCGTCGAGGTCCTTGCGGTTGACGCCGTCGACGAAGAGCAGGTGCAGGTCTTCAGGGCGTTGTGCGTTCGGCATGGCCTGACCGTAGGCCGGCCGCAGAGCCCCGCGATATCCCGCGCCATGGGGGTAGCGTGGCGCTGTGCGCGCGATCCAGACGCAGACCCGCGACCGCGTGCTGCGGGTCGCCGAGTCGGCGCCGGACCTCACCTGGTTACTGCGGCAGTCCGCGGCGGCGCTCGGCCGCGCGGTGCCGGTGGAGGGCTGGTGCGGCTTCACCCTCGACCCCGGGACGCTGGTGAAGACGACCGGCGTGCACGCCACCCAGCTCTCGCCGGCTCTGCTCGGCAGGCTGTTCGAGCTGGAGTACCATCCCGGCGACGCCAACCTCTTCGCCGACCTCGCCCGCGAGCAGCGCCCCACGGCGGTCCTGACCGACCGGGGCGCCAGCAGCCGATACCACGAGGTGCTCCGGCCCAGCGGATACGGCCAGGAGCTGAGACTCGTCCTGCTCGACCGGGGCACGGCCTGGGGCGGTTTCGTCTTCCTGCGCGAGCCCGGCTCGCCACCGTTCACGCCTGCGGAGAGCCGCTTCGTCGCCACGCTCGGCCGTCACCTGGCCCGTGGTGTGCGCCGCATCCTCCTGCGCGCCGCGCCGCCCGAGACCGGCCAGGCGGCGCATCCGGGCCTGCTCCTGCTCGACGAGCGATACCGGGTCGCGTCGTCGACCGCCGGCACCGACGCGCTGCTGGCGGACCTCGCCGGTGGCAGCGCTCATCCCAGAGGGCTCCCGACCGCGGTGTACGCGGTGGCGGCCAAGGCCATCCCAGGGCAGGCACCTGCCTCGGTCCGCGTGCCCACCCGCCACGGTGGCTGGGCCACGCTCTACGGCTGGCGCCTCGCCGACCCGTCGCGCATCGCGATTTCCATCGAGCGCAGCCGCCCCGAGGCGGTCACCACGCTTGCCCTCGACGGCTACGGGCTCTCCGCACGGGAACGGCAGATCGTGGAGCTTCTGCTGGCCGGCCGCTCGACCCGCGAGGTGGCCACCGACCTGTACCTATCTCCGCACACGGTCCGCGACCACATCAAGACGATCTTCGCGAAGACGGGCGTACGAAGTCGCCCCGAGCTGACCGCGGCGCTACGCCCGGTCGGCTAGGGGCCTGTGTGTATCGAGGTCGGTCGAGCGAGGTCCGGGCCGAGTCCGTGCTGCCGGTCGTCGTCTGGGTCCGCCATGGTCCGGGCACGCCGTCGGAAGACAGGTCCTGGACGTGCGGGCTGGGCGACCGGCGTCAGAGCTCGCCCCGGCGGCGGCGCAGCGCGGCCAGCGCCTCGGCGAGCAGGGCCTCGCCATCGGCGTCGCTGCGGCGCTCCTTCACATACGCCAGGTGCGACTTGTAGGGCTCGGACCGCGACGGGCCGGGCGGGTTTTGCCGATCGAGGCCAGCCGGCTGGCCGCAACGGGGGCAGTCCCAGGTGGCGGGCGGGGCGGCCTCAGCCGCGAGAAGGACCTCGATCGTGTGGCCCCTGGCGCACCAGTACGTCACGGGCTGGCGAGGGGCGGGGTCGCACCGCTCGGTGGGCCGCACCGGGCCCGAACCGACGCGAGTGCCTCGGATGGCGCTGCCATGTGGCACGGCTCTTCGCTCCTGTCGTCGATTGAGGGTTCGACGTCGCGATGGGGAACCATGGATAAAACAGACCGCGCAGAGTCTATGACTACGTACGGTGCTGGAGACCCTAGGAGTTCATCGCGAGTTTGAGCCAAAGGCCCAGGCCGACAATGCAGGCGAACCAGACGATCCCCACCAGAATGGTGTAACGGTCCAGGTTTTTCTCCGCCACCGACGAGCCGGCGAGACTGGTGCTCACACCGCCACCGAACATGCTGGAGAGGCCGCCGCCCTTGCCCCGGTGCAGCAGGATCAGCAGCATCAGCAGGAAGCTGGTGATGATCAACAACACGATCAACGTGTATGCGAACGCGATCGGCATGGTGGCGGTCAGTCCTCTCGACACAGCGGCCCAAGGACCGCAGAGGCACGTCGGCAGCTGAAGTCCATCGACAACTGGAACACTGTAAGCCCACCAAGGATAGCGGAAGCTCGTCCGGACGGGCCGGCCCGTACCGCCCCCATATCCGGTGCGAACCGGCCCCTCCGGCCACGAGAACGATATGGATCGCCGCCCGCCGTTGACACAACGCTGAGCAGGTCGGAAGCGTGGCGGCGGCACCCCCGTTGACCGGCGGAAACGCTTTCCAGCCGGAAAGCTGGTTTCCCGGGGCGGCAGAAACCGGCAGGATGGCCCGGGTACCGCCCCGGATGCTCACGAGGAACAAACCGGATATGGCCCCGCAGAACGCCGAGGCGACGGTGGGCTCGTTGTTACGGCGCTACCGTCTGGCGGCCGGACTCTCCCAGCAGGAGCTGGCGACCGGCGCCGCGGTCAGCGTACGCACGATCCGGGACATCGAGCACGAGCGGGTCGACACGCCCCGTGCCCCCTCGCTGCGCCGCCTCGCCGAGGCGCTGGGGCTGGCGGCGCCCGACCGGGAGCGGCTGCTCGCGGCCGTCCCCGGGCCGCGTGCCGAAGCCGCCGCCGACCGCCACCTGCGCGCCGAGGTCCTCGGCCCCCTCTCGGTACGCACCGGCGGCTCGGCGGTCGATCTCGGCCCCGCGCCCCAGCGTGACCTCCTCGCGCTGCTCGCCATCCAGCCCGGCCGCGTGGTGAGCCGGGACGAGATCGTCGACGTGCTCTGGGGCGACCAGCCGCCGAAGACCTGCCTGAGCATGGTGCAGACGTACGTGGGGCGGCTGCGCGTGCGGCTCGACCCCGACCGGGAGCCACGCTCGCCGGGCAAGGTGATCCGGCTGGCCGGCGACGGCTACACGCTCGACCTCGCGGCCGACGAGCTCGACCTCGCCCGCTTCTCCGACCTGGCCGAGCGGGGCACCGCCGAGCCCTACAGTGCCGCTGCGGTCGACCTGCTCGACCGGGCGCTGCGCTGCTGGCGCGGGCCGGTGCTGGCCGGCGCGAGCCCTCGGCTCCGCTCCCATCCGGCGGCGGTGGCGGCGGCGCGGCAGCGCGTACGGGTCGCGCTGGCGTACGCGGACCTCGCCGCCGACCTGGGGCTGCACGCCGCGGCGGTGGCCCGCCTCCAGGAGCTGGCGCCCGACGAGCCGCTGCACGAGGGGGTCGCCGCCAAGCTGATGGTCGCGCTGGCCGGTTCGGGCGAGCGGGCCGCGGCGCTGTCGCTCTTCACCGAGGTGAGCCGCCGCCTCGCCGACGACCTGGGCGTCGAGCCCTCGGCCGAGCTGCGCGACACGCACCTGCGCATCCTGCGGCAGGAGCAGGTCGTCCGCCCCGCCGCCCCCCGGCCACGCCAGCTTCCGGCGGCGGTGCCGGGCTTCACCGGGCGCACCTCCCACCTGGAACGGCTCGACGCGCTGCTGCCCGTCGCGCGCTCCCCGCAGGGCACGGCCGTTATGATCACCGCGATCGACGGCACCGCGGGCGTGGGCAAGACCGCGCTCGCGGTGCACTGGGCACACCGCGTCGCCGACCGCTTCCCCGACGGCCAGCTCTACGTCAACCTGCGCGGCTTCGACCCGGCCGGCCCAGTGCCGCCCGACGAGGCCGTGCGCGGCTTCCTCGACGCCCTGCACGTGCCGGCCCAGCGGATGCCGGTGGGGCTGGACGCGCAGGCCGCCCTCTACCGCAGCCTCCTCGCCGGCCGCCGCATGCTCGTCGTGCTCGACAACGCGCGCGACGCCGACCAGGTACGCCCACTGCTCCCCGGCTCACCCGGCTGCCTGGTGATCGTGACCAGCCGCGACCAGCTCGCCGGTCTCGTGGCGGCCGAGGGCGCGCACCCCGTACCGCTGGATCTGCTCGGTCCCGCGGAGGCCGGCAATCTGCTCGCGGGCCGGCTGGGCGCGGACCGGATCGCGGCCGAGCCGGCGGCGGTGGCCGCCATCGTCGAGGCGTGCGCGCGCCTCCCCCTCGCCCTCGTGATCGTCGCCGCGCGGGCCGCGACCTGCCCCGGCATCTCCCTCGCCCGGCTCGCCGAGGAGCTGCGCGAGGCGCGCGGCGGGCTCGACGCGTTCTCCGGCACCGACCCCGCCACCGACGTGCGCGCGGTCTTCTCCTGGTCCTACCGCGCCCTGAGCGAGGCGACGGCCCGCCTCTTCCGGCTGCTCGGCCTCCACCCCGGCGCCGACCTGACGGCCTCCGCCGCGGCCAGCCTCGCTGGCATGCCGGTACGCCAGGTGCGCCCGCTCCTCGCAGAGCTGGTCCGGGCTCGGCTGCTGGCCGAGCAGGCGCCCGGGCGGTTCGCGTTCCACGACCTGCTCCGCGCGTACGCGGCCGAACTCAGCGCGGAGACCGACCCGGACGCCGAGCGGCAGGCGGCGCCACATCGGCTGCTCGACCACTACCTGCACACCGCGTACGCGGCGGACGCGCAGCTCAACCCGCACCGCGACCAGATCACCCGCACGCCCGCCCGGCCTAGCGTGACGATCGAGGAGGTCGGCGACCAGGGGCAGGCGCTGGCCTGGTTCGGCGCCGAGCACGCCACGCTGCTCGCGATCGTCGAGTGCGCCGCGTCCGACGGATACGACACGCACACGTGGCAGATGGCCTGGGCGATGACCACCTACCTCGACCGCCAGGGGCACTGGCACGACTGGCTAGGCGTGCAGGATCTCGCGCTCCGCGCCGCCCGCCGCCTCGGCAACCGCTCAGACGAGGCGGACGCGCACCGGGGCGTGGCGCGGGCGTACGCGCGGGTCGGGCGCTTCGTCGACGCGCACGTGCACTACTGGCGGGCGCTCGACCTCTTCGGCGAGATCGGCGACCGGCTCGGCGAGGCCAACACGCACCGCAACCTCGCCTTCATGTGCGGCACGCAGGGCCACCGGCGCGACGCGCTCTACCACGCCCGCAAGGCCCTCGATCTGTACCGGGCCGGCGGCCACCGGGTCGGCGAGGCGAACGCGCTCAACAACGTCGGCTGGTACCACGCGCAGAACGGCGAGTTCCGGGAGGCGCTGGAGTACTGCGCGAAGGCGCTGGCCCTGCTCCAGGAGATCGACCACCGGCCGGGCGTGGCGGCCACGCTCGACAGCATCGGCTACGCGCACCACCACCTGGGCAACCAGTGCGCGGCGGTGGGGAGCTTCCAGCGGGCGCTGGAGATGTTCCGGGCGGCGGGCGACCGGTCACACGAGGCGGGCACGCTGACCCGGCTCGGCGACGCCCACCACGCCGCCGGCAAGCTCGAACAGGCCCGCAACGCGTGGCGCCAGGCGCTGGTCCTGCTCGAAGAGCTCGACCTCCCCGAGGCGGACGAGGTACGCGGCAAGCTCGCCGGACTGGTCGGCTGACGCCCGCCCGAGATCTGGTGAGCAGGCGCTCCGGCTCTGCGGTGGCGACGGTGGCCGGCGGAGTGGGTGCGAGCCGCTCCTCCTGGGCGCGGCTGATCCGCGGAATGAAAGTGATCAGGAGCACGCCGACGAGGACTGTGAGGACTGCGCCCGGTAGGTTGCGCGGGATCTGATCCTGGTAGTAGCCGGCGTACTGCTGGAACTCGGCGGGCGTGCACACCGGGCCGGAAGCGCCTCGTAGGCGGCGGTGTCGACGCTGCCGAGGATCAGCTCAAGGCCGGTGCGGCAGACCCAGGCCAGCCACCAGGTCCAGAGCATCACTTCCAACGCAGTGGTACGGGGCAGGCTGGCACGCGCGACAGTGGCGGTGACACGAAACGGGACGACGAGGTTGACGACAGGAATGAGCCAACCGCCGATCGCCCAGCCACGACCGGGGCCGGCATTTGTGACGCCGAGAGAGTCAAGATTTGCCCGAGCGCGTAGAGCCAGATCATGACGAGTACCGCAGCGGTGATCGTAATGAGCTGGACTGCGCTGTTGACAAGGGCTTCGGCGATCAGCGCGTTATCCAGCGGGGTGGCGTCGCGATCTTTGGCGGCCTGCTTGGCGAGTGCGATGCCGACGATTGGCCATAGTGCACCACACACGATGGCGACGGCGGCTGCGGCAACGGCGACAGACGCGGCATGCCGACACCGCATACCGGATAGCCGGGGATCTTCGCCGGTGACGTCGAGCGCGGGCACCGTGCGCATCTCCGCGATCGAGAGCGCAGCGGCATGCCGCAGGTCTGGCAGTTCACTGGCCCTCCTTGCCGGATATGTCCGACGGGCAGCCTTCGCGTGAAGCAGTGTGCGTGGAAGAGAAAAGCAGCAGATCTCCGACTGGGCCGGTGTCAGGTGGTGACGAACAAGCCGACGCAGTCTACGACGATGTCGGCGATTCCCGCTGCCCCTACGGGTTGTGGAACTCGACAGACACCGCCGTGCTGGCGTTTCTGCGCCCAAAGGCCAAAGTCCACGATCTTGCCGTCCGGGATCACGTGAGAGGATCCCTCGGCCTCGACCCGCTCGGCTGTCTCGGTCAGGTCCAGCGCGTGACCGGAAGGGACGAATAGAACTTCGTTGCGATAGTGGTACGAGGTGGCCCGGAACATGCCTACGGGAACGGCAAAGTCGGCGGTGACGTGTTTAGGGTGGTAAATCTCGCGCAGCCAGCGGGCGTGGCCGCGCTGGGTTCGCACCACATCGGCGGTGATGACCTGACCGGTCACCTCCAGCGGGATGAACGCGGTGACCTCGTTGCTGGACTCCGCGGTACTCCTCGACGAACTCGACCTCCCCGACGCCGACGAGGTACGTGGCAAGCTCGCTGCTCTGATCGACCGAGCCCAATTCACGCCCACCCGAGCTCAGGCGGCCAGGCCGATGTCGCGCCGTTCGGATAAGTCATTCATAGGCGACAATTAAAAGTCATTCACATCCAGATCATCATTCTTACCCAGCTCATTCAGCCTAGCAACAGTCGCTTTGTACTGATCAATGGAGGCTCGCATCGTCAACGTAAGCCGGTTGAGGGCTACTAGCGCTTCACAGGTCAGGCTTCCACCCACAATCATCGAGCGAACCGAATTGAGACCCACCCAGGCGTCTTGATACTCCTCGATACGATCTTGAATTTTCTCGTTCGCATCGAACCATCCCTCCGTGCTGGGCTCTCCGTGCGCCAGCACCGCCTCAGTAAGGTCATCATCGACAATAACTATCTCGGCAGCAAGGCGCACGTGATCCCGCCCTACCCGCTTGCTCGCAATTATTTCCGCAAGCACGTCAAGCTGCCGCTTATCACCGTTATCCACCATTATTCATCTGCCGTTTCAACCATATCGCCCCCCGCGCCCCCTCCGGCATATCCACCCCTCCTGCCCTTAGGATAGCAACGCAGTAGGTGACGCAGCTATTGCTTATAGTGGAATAGGGTCCGAGGTCCGCACCCAATCCAGAGAGCTGATGCTTACGCGCCCCCGCCCCATCAGGAAGCGGAATCTTTATAGAGATCGCATTTGGCCCCATGGGATTTGCAATACCACCGGTTGTAGGGCCACCCGCGACACCCCCGTTGGGGCCATAGGCAGTCACGACCTGCTCAGTAGTCATGGCCCTTCCACCGGATGGCGTAACTGTGATCTGCGCATGTTTCATATCTGGATCCCAGTGCACCTCTGCCTCGCCGCAGTTGTGGACGAGGACCGGGGTGTTGCCGGCGAGTACATGGTACGTGTGAATGGTGTCGACGGTGAGGTCGCGCATCGTCTCGGCGCCGGTGAAGTTCTCCACCGCGGTGACCGTCGCCACCCTGCCATCCGCCGTACGCAGCTCGTGGCCGACCCGCAACTCGGACGCATCGACCCACGACCCAGCGGTCTCATCCCAGAATGGGTGATGCGCCGTCGTCTCCACCACCGCTGACGAGCCGACCGCCACACCAGCCGCCACCATCACCGCGGCAGCCGCCACCCCCACCCGAGCCTTCAACCCCGCACCGGCCCGCGCCGGCGCACGCGGTCCCTTACCGGAAACCTTCACCGTCACGTTTGTCAGTTCGGTGTCCGTGTTGATGTGCAGCCTCGTCACCGACCGGGAAGTGGTGAGCCCAGTCCTCGGATCGGTCGCCGCCACCCGCTCCCCGACGTTCACGTCCCGGATCGGCTTACTCGACCCATCCGCCATCAACACCCTGGTGTCGGGGCTGAAACTGTGCTTCCGGCAGTTCGTCACCCCACCCGAACCCCGGCCAGGTACGTCCACCCCGTCGCCACCAGGACGCGCGCCCCCGGCGGGCACACGCCCGCCGCGCCCGCGACCGCCCGACGCCGCGCCCATGCCGACCGACATGGCCACACCGGTCAAGCTCACCCGGCCCGTGGTGGCGTACTGGGTCACCGCGTCCTCGACACCGGCCACCGCGCCACCGGTCAGGACCCGACCGCCCAGCGACGCGGCGGCGCCGCCCAGCTTGCCCGCCGCGGCAGCGGCGATCCGGCCGCCGATCGCCCCGCCAGCGCCACCGAGCAGACCTTGGAACGCCTCCGGTACCGGCCGACGTCAACAGGTCGCCGACGCTGTTGATGTCGCCCTGGGCGTAATCCTTGGCGACGTTCACCAGCGCGGCCGCGCCCACCATGCAGGCCACCGCACCGGCGCCCGCCGTCGCCGCGGTGCACGCCAGGCCGGCCAGGATCCCGGCGCCGATGGCCGCGATCTCGATGAGGGTGTCCTTGTGTTCCTTGACCCATTTGCCGGTGGCCTTCGCGGCGTCCTTGACGACAGTGGCCGCCTTCTTCACCGTCCGGACGGCTTTCGCGACCGCCTTCTTGCCTGCCTGTTTGACCTTGTTGGCGGCCTGTTTGACCTTCTGTTTCAGCTGGTGGGCCTTGTTGGACACGTACTTGCGGCCCTTGTTGACCGCTTTCTTCGCCGCCTTGACAGCCTTCTTGGCCACCTTCTTCACGGCGCTGTGGGCCTTCTTGACGGTCTTCTTCGCAGCCGTGGCGGCTCGTTTGGCCGTCTGTTTCGCGGTGGTGGCGGCCTTCTTCACGGTCGTCGTCGCCGCGTTGTAGGCCCGGGACACGGTCGAGGTCGCCTTGCTGACGGTGCGGGTCACCGCCGAGGTGGCCTTCTTGACGAAGGACTTCAGGCCCCAGTGCCCGGTCGGGTCGGTGGTGGTCAGCGGGTTGTCGTCGCCGTACGCGAAACGGTTGGCGGCGACCGAGTCCGGTGTCGGCGACACGGTGGCGGTGTCCCTGGTGTCGAACTGGCCGGTGTCGGTGTTGTACCAGCGGGCCATCATGTTGACCCGGCCGGTGAACTCGTCCGTCCACTCCGACTGGTAGCCGAGGCTGCCCCACATCCCGGTGGTGACGAGTACCTTGCCCAGCGGGTCGTACGTCGTCGAACCGTCCAATGTGGTCGCTGTGCTGGTGAGCTGGCCCACCACGTCGTCGTGCAGGTCGGTCCAGGCCAGCCGGGTCGACGTGCCGTTGCGGACCGCGAAGAGGTCGTCGCCGGGGTCCCGGACGTACCTGGCGGTGCCGTCCGCGGCCAGCGTGTTGCCCACGCCGGTGTAGGCGAAGTTGGGCCGGATCACCCGGCCCAGACCGTCGTAGGTGTACGTCCGGGTGCCAGCGGTCGCGGCGTCCTGCGACAGGATCTGGTTGAAGGCGTCCGCCTCGGGTGTCCAGCGTCGCCGCGCCCGCCACCGCACGGGAGAGCGTTCCGCGCGGGGTGTACGTGTAGGTGGTGGTCGTCGCCCCGTCGACCTGTGTCGTCAGCTGGTTGCGGGCGTCGTAGGTGAACGTCCTGCCACCGTTCTGCACCCGGTTGCCGGCCTTGTCGTACGCGTACGCGACGGTCGCGGTGCCGTTGTCCCAGGAGGTGAGCCGGTCGGCGAGGTCGTACGTGTAGGTGTTGCTGGCCGATCCGGCGAAGCCGGTGGTCGACTTCGAGGTCTCGTTGCCGTTGGCGTCGTACCCGTACTCGATTTTGCCGACCGAGACGCCGGCCCCGGTCGTCACCTCGTCGGCGGTGAGTCGCTTGAGCGGATCGTAGGTCAGCGTCCGGGTGTTGCCGCCGGTACCGCCGTATCCGATCGTCCGGACGAGTGAAAGGTTGTCGTATGTGAGGGCGGCGCTGACCCGGCGTCCGGGTTGGCGATCGTCGCGACCCGACCGGCGGTGTCGTAGCCGTACGTCGTCGTGCCGGCGGCGTCAGTGCGGGTCGTCACCTGACCGTCCGGGTTGTACGCGAAGGAGGAACTGCCCGCCACACCGTCCACACTGGTCAGAAGGCCGCGGTCGTCGTACCCGAGGGTGATGGCCCCGGCCGACGCGGACGCCGACACCGTTGACGTAGAGCGTCACCGTCTTCGCGACCGCGTCGAAGACCCCGGTCAGGTGGGTCCATTCGCCACTTGTTGCCGGTCGCGGCGTAGCCAAGGGAGAACGTACTGCGGATCTCGCCGTCCTGGGACGCGGCCGCCCGGTTCGAGCCGGGCAGGCTGGCGAGCTTGACCGACGCCGCCACCGTGTACGAGCGGGCGGTGTCCAGGGCGGGGCCGTCCGTCGTGATGTGCGAGCCGGGCGCACCGGTGAACACGGCGGCGCCGCCGCGCTCGGTGGACCAGGTGACGTTGGCGGTCCGTCCGGTGCCGTTGCCGGACGAGTCGCGGGCGATGGTCCCGCTGCCCTCGTCGAGCCGCCACCGACCGACCGGCGTCGTAGCGGCGTCCCCGTTGTAGGTCGTGATGGCCAACGCGTCGCCGAGCGGGTCGTTCAGGGAGTCGGTGACGGCTCGGGATCGGGGGCCGTCCAGAGGGCCAACCCCACACCGGCGGCGACCAGGGCGAGCACTCCGGCGCCGATGTACCACGCCCGACGGCCACGAAGGAGTTCCTTCACGTTGACCACCGGATGAAGGTACGCCAACCGCCGGCCGCAGACGAGACGCGAAGGGCGGGCCCGCTGCGGGCCCGCCCATCGACAAGAAAACCCTTAGCGGGCGAGGTGCTCCGGAAAGCGGCAGATCTGCACGAACTCCTCGGCGTCGATGCTCGCCCCGCCGACCAGCGCGCCGTCGACATCCGGCTTGGCCATGATGCTGGCGACGTTGGCCGCCTTGACCGAGCCGCCGTACAGCACACGCACCGCGTCGGCCGTCGGCTGCCCGAACTTCTCGGCGAGCCGCTGCCGGATGGCCCCGCAGACCTCCTGCGCGTCCTCCGGCGTGGCGGTCTTGCCGGTGCCGATCGCCCACACCGGCTCGTACGCCACCACGACCTTCTCCACCTGCGCCGGGGTGAGCCCGTCGAGGCCCCCGTCGAGCTGGGCGATCACGTGCGGCACGTGCTCGCCGGCCTCGCGGATCTCCAGCCCTTCACCGATGCACAGGATCGGCGCCAGGTCGTTGGCCAGGGCCGCCTTGACCTTGGTGTTGACCAGCGCGTCGTCCTCGTGGTGGTACTGCCGGCGCTCCGAGTGCCCCACCACCACGTACTGGCAGCCGAGCTTGGCCAGCATCGGCCCGGAGACGTCGCCGGTGTATGCCCCCTTGGGGTGCGGCGAGAGGTCCTGCGCGCCGTATCCGAGCAGGAGCTTGTCGCCGTCGACCAGCGTCTGCACCGTGCGGATGTCGGTGTACGGCGGCAGCACCACCACCTCGACATCGTTGAGCTGCTGCTCGTTGAGGCTGGCGGCCAGCTTCTGCACGAGCAGGTTGGCCTCGAGGTGGTTGAGGTTCATCTTCCAGTTGCCGGCCATCAGGGGCCGGCGCGACGACTGGGCCATCACTGCTCCAACGCGGCGACGCCGGGGAGGGTCTTGCCCTCCAGGTATTCCAGCGAGGCGCCCCCGCCGGTCGAGATGTGCCCGAAGGCAGCGTCGTCGAGGCCAAGCGTGCGCACGGCCGCGGCCGAGTCGCCGCCGCCCACCACGGTGAAGCCGTCGACCTTGGTGATCGCCTCGGCGACGCCCCGCGTGCCGGACGCGAACGGCGCCAGCTCGAAGACGCCCATCGGACCGTTCCAGAACACGGTCTTCGCCGGGGCGAGCGCCTCGGCGAAGAGGCTCACGCTGGCCGGGCCGATGTCGAGGCCGAGCCGGTCGGCCGGGATCTCGCTCACGGGCACGACGTCCCACGAGGCGTCGGCCGAGAACTCGCTCGCGGCGGCCACGTCGACGGGCAGCACGATCCGGCCGGCGGCGCGGTCGAGCAGGTCACGGCAGGTGTCGACCATGTCGGCCTCGAGCAGCGACTTGCCCACCTCGTGGCCCTGGGCCTTGAGGAAGGTGAAGCACATGCCGCCGCCGACCAGCAGCTTGTCGACCTTGGGCAGCAGCGCCTCGATCACCGCGAGCTTGTCGGAGACCTTGGAACCGCCCAGGACGACGATGTACGGCCGAGCGGTGTCGCCAGCCTGCCCGGTGAGCTTGACCAGCACCTCCAGCTCGCGCAGCACCAGGCCACCGGCGAAGTGCGGCAGCCGCTGGGCCACGTCGTAGACGCTGGCGTGCTTGCGGTGCACGGCACCGAACGCGTCGTCGACGTACGCCTCGACGAGCGCGGCCAGCTCGTCGGCGAACGCGCCCCGCTCCGCCTCGTCCTTGCTCGTCTCGCCCGCGTTGAAGCGGAGGTTTTCCAGCAGCGCCACGTCACCGGAGGCAAGGCTCGCGGTCACCGACCTCGCCGACTCGCCGACCGTGTCGGTGGCGAAGGCGATCGGCCGGCCGAGCAGCTCACCGAGGCGCTGGGCGACCGGCTCGAGAGAGTACTTCGGGTCGGGCGCGCCCTTGGGCCGGCCCAGGTGGGAGGCGACGATGACCCGGGCGCCCGCCTCGCTCAGCGCGCGCAGCGTGGGCAGCACCGCACGGATGCGGCCGTCGTCCGTGATCGTCTTGCCGTCGAGAGGGACGTTGAGGTCGGCGCGCACGAGCACGCGCCGACCCTCGACTCCCTCGGCGAGGAGGTCGTCCAGCGTTTTCATCAGAGCGAGGAACCAACCAGCTTGACGAGGTCCACGAGGCGGTTGGAGTAGCCCCACTCGTTGTCGTACCAACCGACGACCTTGACCTGGTCGCCGATCACCTTGGTGAGGCCGGCGTCGAAGATGCAGGAGGCCGGGTCGGTAACGATGTCGGACGAGACGATGTCGTCCTCGGTGTAGGTGAGGATGCCCTTGAGCGCGCCCTCGGCGGCGGTCTTGATCAGGCCGTTGACCTCCTCGACCGAGGTCTCGCGGCCGGCGGTGAAGGTCAGGTCGGTCGCCGAGCCGGTCGGGATCGGCACGCGCAGCGCGAATCCGTCGAGCTTGCCCTTGAGCTCCGGCAGCACCAGGCCGATCGCCTTCGCGGCGCCGGTGGAGGTCGGCACGATGTTGAGCGCGGCGGCGCGGGCGCGGCGCAGGTCCTTGTGCGGGCCGTCCTGGAGGTTCTGGTCCTGCGTGTACGCGTGGATCGTGGTCATCAGGCCACGCTCGATCGTGAGCCCGTCGTGCAGCACCTTGGCCATCGGGGCGAGGCAGTTGGTGGTGCAGGAGGCGTTGGAGATGACCGTGTGCTGGGCCGGGTCGTACGTCTCGTGGTTGACGCCCATGACGACGGTCACGTCTTCGTTCTTCGCCGGCGCGGAGATGATGACCTTCTTGGCGCCCGCGTCGACGTGCGCCTTGGCCTTGCCGCCGTCGGTGAAGAAACCGGTCGACTCGATGACGACGTCAGCGCCCAGGTCGCCCCACGGCAGCTTGGCCGGGTCGCGCTCGGCCAGCGCCTTGAAGGTCTTGCCGTTGACGGTGATCTCGTCACCGTTGGCCTTGACCTCGTAGGGCAGGCGGCCCAGGATGCTGTCGTACTTCAGCAGGTGGGCGAGCGTCGCGTTGTCGGTCAGGTCATTGGCGCCGACGAGCTCGATGTCGGCGCCGGACGCCAGCACCGCCCGAAAGAAGTTACGGCCGATCCGGCCGAAGCCGTTGATGCCAACGCGGATGGTCACGGTCCATCTCCTCGTTTGTGACTCTGTCATTTATCGGCCTCGTCGCCGCCTATGACAGTATCCGAGTCGCCGTTTTGGTTTTGGGCCGGGGTGACCGGCTCCGGGCGGTCAACTTGATGCGTTACGCCCGACCTTGGTTACCCGTTTTCGGGCTTCTTCGTCATCCCACAAGCATTTCTGGTGTGACGGCCGCCTCAGTGTCGGGGATACCCAGATCCTTGGCGCGCTTGTCGGCGAGGGCCAGCAGGCGACGGATCCGGCCCGCGATGGCGTCCTTGGTCAGCGGCGGGTCGGCGAGCGCGCCGAGCTCCTCGAGCGAGGCTTGACGGTGCTCCAAGCGGAGCTGGCCGGCGCTCGTGAGGTGGTTGGGCGCGTCGTCAGCCAGGATCTCCAGCGCTCGCGTGACCCGCGCCGCCGCGGCGACCGCGGCCCGCGCGCTGCGGCGGAGGTTGGCGTCGTCGAAGTTGGCCAGGCGGTTGGCCGTGGCGCGCACCTCGCGGCGAACGCGGCGCTCCTCCCAGGCGAGCACGCTGGAGTGCGCGCCGATGCGGGTCAGCAGCGCGGCGATCGCGTCGCCGTCCTTGACCACGACCCGGTCGACCCCGCGGACCTCGCGCTGCTTGGCGCTGACGCCGATCCGCCGCGCGGCGCCGACCAGCGCGAGCGCCGACTCTGGCCCGGGGCTGGTGATCTCCAGCGCGCACGAGCGGCCCGGCTCGGTCAGCGAGCCGTGCGCCATGAACGCGCCCCGCCAGGCGGAGACCGCGCAGCACATGCCGGCCGAGACCACGTGTGGCGGGAGGCCGCGCACCGGGCGCCCGCGCACGTCGAGCAGCCCGGTCTGGCGGGCCAGCGCCTCGCCGTCCTTGACCACGCGCACGATGTAGTGGCTGCCCTTGCGCAGCCCGCCCGAGGCGAGAACGTGAATCTCGCTCGGATATCCGTAGACCTCCGCCACCTCGCGGCGCAGCCGCCGGGCCACCGCGCCGGTGTCCAGCTCGGCCTCCACCACGACCCGTCCGGAGACGATGTGCAGGCCGCCGGCGAACCGGAGCAGCGCGGCCATCTCCGATCGACGGCAGCACGGCTTCGGCACGTCGACCCGACTCAGCTCGTCCTTTACCGCCGCCGTCATAGCCATTTCGTCGTCATCTCCTGGACAGTTGCGGGCGCTTCAGTTGTGACTAACGACCGGCGCCCAAGACAGGCACCAGCGCGGCGCCAAGCGCCGCCGGATCATGCCGGGCGCTGCCGTCTGCCATCGCCACCGGGGCGAGAGTGAGCCGCGCACCCAGCGATTCTGCCGCATGGCGCACCGGTTCGGGGTCGCCTACGGCCTTCTCGTCTGCGATGACCGTGTCGATTCGCAGCTCGGGCAGGTACCACCGGAGGGCCGCCAGGTGCCCCGCGACCGACAGGCCGAGGGTCTCCTTCTCCTCCGCGAGGTTGAGCGTGACCAGGCGGTGGGCCGGGCTGGCGACGATCGCGGCGGCCAACTGGGGCATGAGCAGATGCGGGATCACACTCGTGTACCAGCTGCCCGGTCCGAAGATCAACCAGTCGGCCGCCGCGACGGCCTCGATGGCGTCGGGGCACGCCGCCGGCTGCGCCGGCGTCAACCGCACCGAGAGCACGCGCCCCCGGGTCACCGCGACGGCGTGCTGTCCGCGCACCGTCAGCACGTCGTCGGGTACGGCCGGATCCGCGCCCTGCACCTCGGCCTCGATCCCGAGCGGTTCGCACGACATCGGAAGTACGCGCCCCGCGGCGGCCACCATCGTCGCGGCGTGGTCGAGCGCCGCCACCGGGTCGCCGAACAGCTCCATCAGCCCGAGCAGCACGAGGTTGCCCACCGTGTGCCCGGTCAGCGGCCCCGGCGGGCGGAACCGGTGCTGGAAGAGGTCGACCGTGCGCATCGCCTCGGCGTCGGCGAGCGCGGCCAGCGCCTGGCGCAGGTCGCCCGGGGGCAGCGCGCCCCGCTCCGCCCGCAGCCGCCCGCTCGACCCGCCGTCGTCCCCCACCGTCACGACCGCGGTGATGTCGAGGTCGAGATCGGCCTGGCAGTGGCGCAGCGCCCGGAGCGAGGCGGCGAGCCCGTGCCCACCACCGAACGCCACGACCTTCATCGGCCGCCTCACCCTACGCCCCACGCCGTGCGTCTTCACCGAGCCCAATGGTTCACTCGCAGGCCGCCTGACACCAGGCCCCAGGCCGTCCGCCTTCACCGAAGCCAATGGCTCGCTCACGGGCCGCCTCGCAGTGCGGCCGATGCCAGACTCGCTCACTCCCGCCCCAGGTCCCGGTGCTGGGCGTGGGCCGAGATGCGCGCCTGTCGCAGGCGGTCGGCCAATTCCTCGGCGATCGCGACGCTGCGGTGCTTGCCGCCCGTGCAGCCGACCGCCACGGTGAGGTAGCGCTTGCCCTCCCGCTCGAACCCGGGCGCGGTGGCCCCGACCAGGTTGGCGTACGTGGCGACGAACTCGCCCGCGCCCGGCTGCCCCAACACGTACGTGCTGACCGCCTCCTCCTGCCCGTTGTGCTCGCGCAACTCGGGGACCCAGTACGGGTTGGGCAGGAAGCGCGCGTCGAGCACGAAGTCGGCGTCGGGCGGGAGACCGTACTTGAAGCCGAAGGAGAGCACGGTGACCCGCAGCCGCCGCGCGTCTTCGCCGCCGAACAGCTCCTCCACGCGCCGCCGCAACTGGTTGACGTTGAGGTGGCTGGTGTCGATGATCACGTCGGCGTGGTCGCGCGCCTCCTCAAGGAGCTTGCGCTCGGCCGCGATGCCGTCGGCGAGCCGCCCGTCGCCCTGGAGCGGATGCGAGCGCCGCACACTTTCGAAGCGCCGGATCAGCACCTCGTCGTCGGCGTCGACGAACACCACACGCGGATGGAAGCCCCGCTCCTTGAGCGCCTTGATCGCGCCGACCAGGTCGGTGGAGAACGCCCGGCTGCGCACGTCGAGCACCATCGCGGTGTGCCGGGCCGCACCGCCCGCCTTCTGGGCGAGCTCGGCCATGTCGAGCATGAGCGCCTGGGGCAGGTTGTCGACCACGTAGAAGCCGACGTTTTCCAGCGCCCGGGCCACGGTGCTGCGACCGCCGCCGGAGACGCCGGTCACCACCACCAGCTCGGTCTCGTCGTCGGGCGGTGCGCTGGAGTCGTCGTGCACCAGAGAATCCTAGGCGCTCGGGGCGGCATCCGCCCCGTCGGCATGGCCGGGCGTGCCCGGCTGGTCGTCCGGACCGGCACCATCCGCCGGGACGGCCGCACCTGGCGCGGGCGTGTCGCCGCCCCCCGTCTCCACGATCGCCTCCCCGCCGGCGTGGCCGGGCGTGGCCGCCTCCTCACCCGGATCCGCGCCAACCGCCAGGGCTGCCGCACGCGGTGTGGGCGCGTCGCCGCCCACCGCCTCCACGATCGCCTCCGCGGTGCGCCGGCCGATGCCGGGAACCTCGGTGATCTCGTCGGCGCTCGCCGCCGCCAGCCGCTTGAGCGAGCCGAAGTGTCGCAGCAACGCCTTGCGCCGCACCTCGCCGAGCCCCGGGATCGAGTCCAAACTGGACACTGTCATCCGCTTTGACCGCCGCTCGCGGTGGAACGCGATCGCGAACCGGTGTGCCTCGTCCCGCAGGCGCTGCAAAAGGTAAAGCCCTTCGGACGCGCGCGGCAGGATCAGTGGGAAGTCGTCGCCCGGGACCCACACCTCCTCCAGCCGCTTCGCCAGCCCGCACAGGGCCACGTCGTCGATGCCCAGATCGGCGAAGACCGCGGCCGCCGCGTTGACCTGTGGCTGGCCGCCGTCGACGACGACAAGCTGGGGCGGGTAGGCGAACTTGCGCGGACGCCCTGTCGTCGGGTCGATGCCCGGCCGCTCCGGATCCTCCGCCTCCTCGGCATCGAGCTCGCCAACCGAGGCGCGCGCCTCCAGGTATCGCGCGAACCTCCGCCGCAGCACCTCGGAGAGCGCCGACAGGTCGTCGGTGGCGCCGCGCACCGCGAAGCGCCGGTATTCACTCTTTCGTGGCAGCCCGTCTTCGAAGACGACCATGCTGGCGACCACGTCGGTGCCCTGGATCTGCGAGACGTCGTAGCACTCGATGCGCAGCGGCGCGGTCGTGAGCCCCAGCGCCTCGCCGATCTCCTCCAGCGCCTTGCTGCGCGTGGTGAGATCGCCCGAGCGGCGCAGCTTGTGGCGGGTGAGCGCCTCGGCGGCGTTGCGCGCGACCGTGTCCAGCAACGCTTTCTTGTCACCTCGCTGCGGCACGCGCAACTGCACGCGGCTCCCCCGGTGCTGGCTCAGCCAGTCGGCGAGCGCGTCGGCATCGGGCGGGAGGGCGGGCACGAGCAGCTCGCGGGGGACGTCGCCCTCGCCCTGCTCGCCGCCGTAGACCTGGCTGCAGAAGTGGTGCACCAGATCGCCGGTCGTCAGCTCCTCGGTCTTTTCCACGACCCAGCCGCGCTGGCCACGCACGCGCCCGCCACGCACGTGGAAGACCTGCACCGCCGCCTCGAGCGGATCCTCGGCGAAGGCCACCACATCCGCGTCGGTGCCGTCGCCGAAGACCACCGCCTGCTTTTCCAGCGCCCGCCGCAGTGCCACGACGTCGTCGCGCAGCCGGGCGGCCAACTCGAACTCCAGCCGCTCCGAAGCGGCCATCATCTCCCGCTCGAGCCGCTTGACCATCGTCTCGGTGCGACCGGCCATGAAGTCACAGAACTCCTCGACGATCGCCCGGTGCTCCGCGGCGCTCACCCGCCCCACGCAAGGCGCCGAACACTTGCCGATGTCGCCGAGCAGGCACGGGCGGCCGATCTGGCCGGCCCGCTTGAAAACCCCCGAAGAACAGGTGCGCGCCGGGAAGACGCGCAGGAGAAGGTCGAGCGTCTCGCGGATCGCCCAGGCATGTGAGTACGGACCGAAGTAGCGCACGCCCTTGCGCTTGGCGCCGCGCATCACCTGGAGACGGGGGTACTCCTCGTCGAGCGTGACCGCGAGATACGGGTATGACTTGTCGTCGCGGTATTTGACGTTGAAGCGCGGGTCATACTCCTTGATCCAGGAGTACTCCAACTGGAGCGCCTCGACCTCGCTCCCCACCGTCACCCAGTCGACCGCCGCCGCGGTGGTGACCATCTGCTGGGTGCGCTGGTGCAGGTGCCACAGGTCGCCAAAGTACGAATTCAGCCGGCTGCGAAGGCTCTTCGCCTTGCCGACGTAGATGACCCGCCCACTCACGTCACGAAAGCGGTAGACCCCCGGAGCGTCCGGAATCGTGCCCGGTGCGGGACGGTACGTCGACGGGTCTGCCACGCGTCGAGCCTAGCCCGCGCCTCTGTCACTTTCGCGAGGCGCGGGCCGGGCGGCGTGGTCTCAGGCGAGCGTGATGCTGTCGCCGTCCACCTTGATCTGACGCTCGGCCAGCGGCTTGGTGGCCGGGCCGGTCTTCACCGAACCATCGGTGATCGAAAACTTGCTGCCGTGGCAGTTGCAGTTGATCGTCCCGCCCTCGACGGCCGTCACCGGGCAACCCTGGTGCGTGCACTTCGAGTCGAAAGCCTTGAACTCACCCTCGGTCGGCTGCGTCACCACGAGACTCTGGGCCGCGATGATGGTGCCCCCGCCGACCGGCACCTCGCTCACCTGGGCCAGCGCGCCGCCCGAGTCACCGGCGCCCGCGCTGGGGTCGCTCCCGCCGTTCGACTGGGTGTCGCCGGAGGAGGTGGTGTCCTCGTCGGGGTCGGTGCCACACGCCGCCAACAGCGCGGTCGTGCCGATGGCCCCCGCACCCGCCAGTAGCGCCCGGCGGGTGGTGATCCCCGACTGCGTCACCGCCTGTTCCTCGCTCATGCCTCACCCTTCCTGTCTTCGGCTCACCGCGGTCGGGTCGACCACGGCCACGCCAGTACACACGAGTGCCCGGCCGCTCCGGTTCACCGAGCCTTCCGTGGTGTCCGGTTCGTCCCCTCGCGAGACCGACGTTGCCGCTGCTCATACCCCCTGCCACGAATCGTCAAAAGCTCAACATCACCGCTCCCGGAGATCGCGAATGAACGCACGTTCTTCGATTTCTCGTCCGCCGCCGAACGCGCTCGCGTCGCCCTCGTCACCGAACCGGGAAGGTCACTCTCCGTAACGTCCTCGACCGCGGAGGCGCACAGCAGCATCTCACCCCAAGCGATTACCACCACCGGCCGCGAGCGCGACGAGCCGCCCGGTCGACCGCCCAGGACAGCCGGACGGGCTCAGCCGCTCGCGACAGGCATCACCGGCCCGCGAGCCCGGCGCGGGCCGCCCGCTCTGGCCGGGCGCCACGAGCGACGGTGGGCGGGTCAGCCGCGGGTCTTGGCCGTCGCCCGGCGGGTCGCCTTCGCGGGGGCTGCCTTGGCCGTCTCCTTCGCGCCGCCCGCCGCCTTGGCGCCGCGCGTGGAAGCCGCCGGCTTGGCCGCTCCGGCGCTCTTCGCGGCAGCCGCCTTGGTCGCCCCCTTGGCCCCCGCCGCCTTACGGCCCGAGCCCGAAGCCGCGCCCGAGCCCGACGAAGCCGTGCCCGAGCCGGCCGCGCCCCCGCGGCCCGAGCCCGAGGATGACACCGCAGCGGTGCGGCCGGAGGACCGCGCCGAACGGGTCGAGGCGGAGCCGCGCGCGGTGCCGTTGGCCTTAGCGGCGCGGGAGGTGGCAGCCGCGGCGCCGGTGGCTTCGCCGGCGAGGCCGAGCACGTGGCGCAGGAACTCGCCGGTCGCGCTCTCCGGCACCTCGGCGATCTCCTCGGGCGTGCCGGTGGCGACCACAGTGCCGCCCCGGTGCCCGCCGCTCGGGCCCATCTCGATCAGCCAGTCGGCCGTCTTGATGACGTCGAGGTTGTGCTCGATCACGATGACCGTGTTGCCCTTGTCGACAAGGCTCTCCAGCACGCGCAGCAGCTTGCGGATGTCTTCGAAGTGGAGGCCGGTGGTCGGCTCGTCCAGCACGTACACCGTGCGGCCGGTCGAGCGCTTCTGGAGCTCGGAGGCCAGCTTCACGCGCTGCGCCTCGCCGCCGGAGAGCGTGGGGGCGGGCTGGCCCAGCCGCACGTATCCGAGGCCGACGTCGACCAGCGTCTTGAGGTGGCGGTGGATCGCCGGGATCGCCTCGAAGAAGGTAGCCGCCTCCTCGATCGGCATCTCCAGCACCTCGGAGATCGTGCGCCCCTTGTAGTGCACCTCGAGCGTCTCGCGGTTGTAGCGGGCGCCCTTGCAGACCTCGCAGGGGACGTACACGTCGGGGAGGAAGTTCATCTCGATCTTGATCGTGCCGTCGCCCGCGCAGTTTTCGCAGCGGCCGCCCTTCACGTTGAACGAGAAGCGCCCCGGCCCGTACCCCCGGACCTTGGCCTCGGTCGTCTCCGCGAAAAGCTTGCGGACATGGTCGAAGACCCCGGTGTACGTAGCCGGGTTTGACCTCGGCGTGCGGCCGATGGGCGACTGGTCGACGCCCACCACCTTGTCGACGTCGTCGATGCCGGTGATCCGCGTGTGCCGCCCCGGCACCAGTCGCGCGCCGTTGATCTGGTTGGCCAGCACCGTGTACAGGATGTCGTTGACCAGCGTCGACTTGCCCGACCCCGAGACGCCGGTGACCGCGATGAACTGCCCCAGCGGGAACGACACCGTGAGGTTTTTCAGGTTGTGCTCGCGGGCGCCCTGCACCACCAGCTCGCGCCCCGGGATCTGCATCCGCCGCACGCCCGGCGTGGGGATCTCGCGCCGGCCGGAGAGGTAGGCCCCGGTCATCGACTCCTTGTTTTTCAGCAGACCCTCGACCGAGCCGCTATGCACGATGCGCCCGCCGTGCTCGCCCGCGCCCGGACCGATGTCGACGACCCAGTCGGCGGTGCGGATGGTGTCTTCGTCGTGCTCGACCACGATCAGCGTGTTGCCGAGGTTTTTCAGCCGCACCAGCGTCTCGATCAGCCGGTGGTTGTCACGCTGGTGGAGGCCGATCGACGGCTCGTCCAGCACGTACAGCACGCCGACCAGCCCGGAGCCGATCTGCGTGGCGAGCCGGATGCGCTGCGCCTCACCGCCGGAGAGCGTGCCCGCCGGCCGGTCGAGCGAGAGGTAGTCGAGACCCACGTCGACCAGGAAGCGCAGCCGCGCGTTGATCTCCTTGAGGACCCGCTCGGCGATCATCTTCTGCCGGTCGTTGAGCGTCATCGCGCCCAGCAGGTCGGCGCACTCCCCCACCGAGAGGTTGCACACCTCGGCGATGCTCTTGCCGTCGATCGTGACCGCCAGCACCTCGGGCTTGAGCCGCGCGCCGCCGCAGGAGGGGCAGGGCACATCCCGCATGTACCCCTCGTACTTGTCGCGCGACCAGTCGGACTCGGTGTCGGCGTGCCGCCGCTCGATCCACTGCACCACGCCCTCGAAGCCGGTGTAGTAGGAGCGCTCCCGCCCGTACTTGTTGCGGTAGCGGACGTGCACCTGGTCTTCGGCGCCGTGGAGGATGGTCTTCTGCGCCCGCGACGGCAGCGCCCGCCACGGCGTGTCGATGTCGAAGTGCTCCTGGTCGCCGAGCGCTTCGAGCAGCCGCAGGAAGTATTCGAGAGTGGTGCCGCCGGACCACGGCTGGATCGCCCCCTCGCGCAGCGTGCGCTCCGGGTCGGGCACCACCAGCTCGGGGTCGACCTCTTTCTTGGTGCCGAGGCCGGTGCACTCGACGCAGGCGCCGTAGGGCGAGTTGAAGGAGAACGACCGCGGCTCCATCGCCTCGAACGACAGGTCGTCGTACGGACAGGCGAGGTGCTCCGAGAACGTGCGCTCGCGGTGCTCGTCATCCTCCGGCAGGTCGACGAAGTCGAGCAGCACCACGCCGGCCGCCAGGCGCAACGCGGTCTCCACCGAGTCGGTGAGCCGCTGCTTGGCGCTGGCCTTGACGGTGAGGCGGTCGACGACCACCTCGATCGTGTGCTTCTCCTGCTTCTTCAGCTTCGGCGGCTCGGTCAGCGGGTAGACCACGCCGTCGATGCGGACCCGCGCGTATCCCTTCGACTGGAGCTCGGCGAACAGGTCGACATACTCCCCCTTGCGACCGCGCACCACCGGCGCGAGCACCTGGAAGCGCGTGCCCTCGTCCATCGCGAGCACGCGGTCGACGATCTGCTGGGGCGTCTGGCGGGAGATCGGGCGGCCGCACTTGGGGCAGTGGGGCTCGCCGACCCGGGCGAAGAGGAGCCGCAGGTAGTCGTAGACCTCGGTGATCGTGCCGACCGTCGAGCGGGGGTTGCGCGACGTCGACTTCTGGTCGATCGACACCGCCGGGCTGAGCCCTTCGATGAAGTCGACGTCGGGCTTGTCCATCTGCCCGAGGAACTGCCGCGCGTAGGAGGACAGCGACTCCACGTATCGCCGCTGCCCCTCCGCGAAGATCGTGTCGAACGCGAGGCTGGACTTGCCCGAGCCGGAGAGCCCGGTAAAAACGATCATCGCGTCGCGAGGCAGGTCGAGGTTGACGTCGCGCAGATTGTGCTCGCGCGCGCCACGAATGATCAGCCGATCAGCCACTCTTTGCCCCCGGGGAGAACGTCCACAGACTGCCGGCGCAACTCTAGACCCCCGGTATGACACTTTCCCGCGCCGCCACATTCCCGCAGCTCAAGACCACACTTCAGAGCCACCTACGGGCGGTTTCGGCCGCGTACCTCCTTGTCTATCCGCTTCCACCGCGCCCGCTCCTCGGCCTGGAGCCGCGCGTCTTTGCGCCGCGCCTCGAAGGCGATCTCGCGTTGCAGCTTGCGCCAGCTCTCGTACCGCCGTGGGGTCAGATCTCCGGACTTCAACGCCGAGCGCACCGCGCAGCCCGGCTCGCCGTCGTGCTGGCAGTCCGCGAAGCGGCAGGTGGCGGCGAGGTCGGCGACGTCGGAGAAGGCCCGGTCGAGGCCCTCCTCCGCGTCCAGCAGCCCGACCGCCCGGATGCCCGGCGTGTCCAGAACAGCACCGCCGCCCGGAATCGGGATCAGTGCCCGGTACGTGGTCGTGTGCCGCCCCTTGCCGTCGACGCGCCGGATCTGCTGCGTGCCCATCACGGTCGCGCCGGCGAGCGCGTTGACGAGCGTGGACTTGCCCGCGCCGGAGGGCCCCAGCAGCGCCAGCGTCCGCCCCGCCGCGACGAGCGGCCGCACCGCGGCCAGGCCGTCGCCGCGCTGCGCGCTCACCGCGACGACATCCACGCCAGGTGCCGCCCGCGCGACCTCCGTGACGACCGCGTCCGGGTCGGCCGCCAGATCACATTTCGTGAGTACGACCACCGGCTGCGCCCCGGACTCCCAGGCGAGTGCCAGCAGCCGCTCGATCCGCCCCACGTCGGGAGCCGGATGCATCGGCTCGACCACCGCGGCCGCGTCGACGTTGGCGGCCAGCACCTGGCCCACCGAGTCCTTGTCGGAGGTGCGGCGCACGATGGCGGTACGCCGCGGCAGCACGGCCTCCACCGTGATCCGCGCGTCCGGCCAGCTCCGCACCGTCACCCAGTCGCCCGCGCACGGCAGGTTGACCGGGTCGGCGGCGGACGCGGCGAGGATGGCGCCGGCCAGGCTGGCGCGTACGGTGCCCCCGGCGCACAGCACCGTGCACACACCGCGGTCGACCCGCACGACCCGCCCCGGCTGGTGGTCGTGATCGGGCAGGGAACAGGTGGCGTCCCAACCGAGGGACGCGAGATCAAACGTCATCGGTACAAACCTTTTGCGAGGAGAGAGAAGAAACAGAGTGAGGCTGGCTTCAGCGATCCGCGCAGCTCGAGGCGAGGACAGTCATTACTCCCCACCTCCCCTCTCGTCGGGCCCGTCGACGTGTTGCCAAGACCGTATGGCCAAACCCGGTGCGAGGAAAGCCATTTCTGTAGTGTCGGGGTGTGACGGCTGATCCGCTCGTACTCCTGCCCGAGCTCGACCGCGCGACCGACCGCCTGCTCCGCACCGCAGAGGCCCTTGACGACGACGCCCTCGCCGGCCCCTCCCTCCTGCCCGGCTGGACCCGCGGCCACGTGCTCACCCACCTCGCCCGCAACGCCGACTCGTACGTCAACCTGCTCACCTGGGCCCGCACCGGCGTGCGTACGCCGGGCTACGCGAGCGCCGAGCAGCGCGAGGCCGGCATCCGGGCGGGCGCCCTCCGTCCCCTCGCCGAGCAGCTGGCAGACCTCCGCGCGTCCTGCGCACGCTTCGCCGAGCAGGCCGCCCAGATGCCGGCCGACGCCTGGGGCGCCATCATCGAACGCAACAGCGGCCGCGAGGCGCCCGCCGCCACCACCGTCTGGGGACGCCTTCGCGAGGTCGAGGTGCACCACGTCGACCTCGACGCCGGCTACCGGCCCGACGACTGGCCCGACGCGTTCAGCCAGCACCTGCTCCGCGAGGTGGTGAGCGACCTCAACGCCGCCGCCGGGGTCACCCCGCTGGTGCTCCGCCCCACCGAGCTCGAGCACGACCTCACCATCGGCCAGACCGAGGCCGACACGCCGGCGATCGCCGGCCCCACCTTCGAGCTGGCCGCCTGGCTCTCCGGCCGGTCGTCCGGTGTAGACCTCAACGCCACGCAGCAAGGCCCCCTGCCCACTCCGCCCGCCTGGATCTGACATGACCTACACCGGAGACGTGACCCCCGACGGCCCACCGGACACGCGCCAACTGGACGCCCTCACCATCACCAAGCTCTCCGTCGGCCCGATGGACAACAACGCGTACCTGTTGCGCTGCGAGGAGACCGGCGAGCAGCTTCTCGTCGACGCGGCCAACGAGGCGCCCCGCCTGGTCGAGCTGGTGGGCGACGCCGGATTGTCCACAGTGGTCACCACACACCGCCACATGGACCACTGGGTCGCCCTGGAAGAGGTGGTCGCGGAGACCGGCGCCCGCTCGGTCGCCCACGCGGCGGACGCCGGCGAGCTGCCCATCACCACCGACACCGTCCACGATGGAGACGTCATCACCGTCGGCGCCTGCCCGCTGGAGGTCATCCACCTGGTCGGCCACACGCCCGGCTCGATCGCGCTCCTCTACCGCGACCCGGCGGGCATCCCCCACCTCTTCACCGGCGACTCGCTCTTTCCCGGCGGCGTCGGCAACACGCGTGGCGACAAGGCCAACTTCCAGTCACTGATCGGCGACGTCGAGCGCAAGCTCTTCGACCGCCTGCCCGACGAGACGTGGTTTTACCCCGGGCACGGCAAGGACAGCACGCTCGGCACCGAGCGCCCCAGCCTGCCCGAGTGGCGCGCCCGCGGCTGGTAGCCAGCCGGCAGCCTCAGTCCCAGGCCGGCACCAGCTAAGCGGTTCGCCGGCACCAGCTCGGACCGCGACCCGCACTACGGCGACCCGCCGTTTGTCGCGGCCCCAACCGCAGTGAGGCATCGCGCGCCCGCATCCTCTGTCGCCGCGCTCATGGTCGCTGGGCTCCGGCCGCAACCGCGAAGACCACGACGCCTCCGTCGCCGAGGGCAGCCCGCATGCCATATTCCATGTTGATCTCTATTTCCGTGATATGGTTCCAACATGGGTAGGTGGCAGGAGGCCGTCTGGGTGCCTGACCTGTCCGCGCCCGGTGGGCGCCGCGCCCGCCAGCCATTCACCTATCGGGCCTACATCCCCGACCTCCTCGACCCGGCCGCCCTCAGCTTCAGCGCGGCCACCACCGCCGACATCGCAGAGGCGGAGGCGGCCATCGCGGTGGCTGACCACGGGCACCATCTCGTGGCCATGGAGACCCTGGCGCGGCTGCTGCTCCGCAGCGAGTCCGTCGCGTCCAGTCGCATCGAGGGCCTGGAGTGCAGTCAGCGGCGTCTGGCCGAGGCGGCGTTCGCCCCGGAGCACGCGGGCGAGACCGCTCGTCAGGTGCTTGCCAACATCGATGCCATGCGGCGCGCCATCGACATCGGCGCGTGCGAGCATGACCTCACCGTCGACCACATCCGGTCGATGCACGCGTTGCTCATGCGCGAAGACCGCGCCACGGGGCGGTTCGCCGGCGAGTTTCGCACACGGCAAAACTGGATCGGTGGGCGCGGCGACAGCCCGCGAGACGCCGCCTTCATCCCACCTCCCCCCGAGCACGTCGAGCCGCTCATGGCCGACCTGGTCGCGTTCATCAACCGGGATGACCTGCCGACGGTGGCACAGGCCGCGGTGGCGCACGCGCAGTTCGAGACCATCCATCCGTTCCTCGATGGCAACGGCCGGGTCGGGCGTTGCCTCATCCACACCGTCTTCGCCCGGCGGCACCTCGCGTCGCGCATTCTGGTGCCGGTCAGCCTGGTCCTCGCCGCCTATGGCGATCACTACATCCAGGGTCTCGTCGACTTCCGCGAGGGGCAGGTCGACCAGTGGTGCGGCACCTTCGCGTCAGCCGCCCGGCTGGCCGTCGACGGCGCCGGCCTGTTCGAGGAGCGCCTGGCGGCGATGATAAGCCGCTGGCGGCTCGAGTCGGAGGCACGTCCGGGCTCGCACCTGTGGCGGGCGTGCGAGCAGACGACCATCACACCGGTCTTCACGGTCACCTCGCTTCGCGACGATCTGGGCTCCTCTTCCACCGCCACGACCGAGGCGATCGAGCGGCTGGAAAAGATCGGCATCGTCGCCCAGGTGAGCCTTGGTCGGCGCAACCGTGTCTACCTCAACCGCGCCGTCCTCCGCCTGCTCGACGACTTCGAGCGCGACCTGCTCTCGACCGCTGACGGCACGGCCGGGAGGCTGCGGACCTCGGCCCGGGCGAAGACGGCGATCCCACCGGCTCTGCTCCCTTCTGTGGAGCACACGCTGTTGGAGTCCTTTCCGGTCGGCGCTCAGTCACCGCCCACCACGGCCGCCCTCGCCACGATCTCGGGCTACCGCCCAGACGAGGTCCGCGCCGTCCTCGACCGGTTGGCGGCAGACGATCTGGTGGAGCCGGCCGACCCGCCCGGATGGCTGCTGACCGCGAAAGGACACCAGCTCCGGTCGATGCTTCGCGCCAACGAGGACCTCCGGGACTGATCGGCACGGTGCTCGCGCGGCGCCACCTGTTCGATCCCCTCGCCGGCCGAGACCGCACAGCTCACGCTCCGGCGGCTCGGCCGCCACGCGAGGTCGGATGTTCGCCCTCGCCGGAGAAAACGCCGCGCGGGAGCCAGGAAGCGATCTACGATCCGGCGCATGACGGTCGAAGAGATGCATGGCGTGCGGGTACTCGACGTCCCCGGTGAGGGGGCGGCCCATGCCTAACCTCAGCACCGCCCGAGGCGTCCGCCCCGAGGCGTAGCCGCCACAGCGCCGGCGCCGCGGTGCCCCGGCCCGAGGCGACCTCAGCGCCGCGCCAGCCGGCGGCCCGAGCCTGTGCGGGCGGCGCCGGTCGGTGAGGGCGCGGAGCGCGCGAGCCTCGGCTCGGCCAGCAGGAGGGCGAGAGCGGCAGCCGCCAACGCGGCGCCGGCCAGCGCGACGCTTCGTACCCCGGCGGTTTGCACCAAACCGCCGCCCAGGAGTGAGCCGGCCGCGATGCCCAGGTTGAACGCGGTGCTGGTGCCCGCCCCCGCGAGGTCGGTGCTGCCGGGCGCGACCTGGAGCGTGCGGTACTGCACCGCGGCGGCGAACGCGGCGTAGGCCAGCACGGTCAGCGCGACCGCCACCACGGCCACGGGCTTGGCGGCGCCGAGGGCGTAGAGCGTGAGCAGCGCGGCCACGGTCACGGTGAGCGGCGCGGCCAGCGCGCCCCACGGGCTGCGATCGAGGAAGCGGCCGACGATCAGCGTGCCGGCCACGCCCGCCGCGCCGGAGACCAACAGGAGCGGGCCGAGCGCCGCCGGGTCGAAGCCGCTGACGTCGAGCAGGAACGGGGTGACGTAGGTGTAGGCGGTGAGCGAGCCGCCCACGCCGACCGCGCAGGCGACGACGAGCACCGCGTAGCGGCGGGCGTCGGGCGCGGTGCCTCGGGCCGCGCCGCCCTCGGCGGGAGCGTAGGTGGGGACGAGCGTCGCCACCGCCACGCACGTCGCCAGGCCCGCGGCCGCCATCACCAGGAACGCCACGCGCCAGCCGGCCTGCTGCCCGATCCACGTGCCCACCGGCACGCCGAGCACCGGGGAGAGGGCGGCGCCGATGGAGAGGCGGGCGACCGCACGGCCGCGCGCCTCGGGCGGGAAGAGGCCGGTGGCGGTCGGGCCGACGACCGACCAGAAGAGCGCCTGCGTGAGCGCGATGACCAGCCGGGCGGCCATCAGCACCCAGTAGCTGGAAGCGGCGGCGGAGACCAGCACCGCGACGACGAAGATGGCAAGCGCCACGGTGAGCAACTGGCGCCGCGGGATGTGGCGGGTCAGCCGGGTGAGCGGGATGGACGCGAGCACCACCACGCCCGCGTAGCCGCTGACCAGCAGCCCGATCTCGGAACGGGACCGGTCGAGGTCGTCGGCCATCACGGTGAGCAGCCCGATCGGCAGCACCTCGGTCGTCACGAACGTGAACGCGGCCACCGACAGCGCCACCAGGGCGCCGGTGGCACGCCGTCTCGAAACCGTCATGGCGACTCCACTAAAACGGGCTACGGTGGTAGCCTCCCAGGGGTGTCGGAGGAGCGCAAGCCGGTGCTGCGGATCGTCGGCGGGCACCCGGTGCTCGACCTGGTCAACACCGTGACGCCGCGCCGCCCGGGGGGCACCGAGCACCTCCCCTCCCCCACCGCGCTGCTCGCCTGGTCACGGCGGGTCGGCCTGGTCGACGCGGGCGAGGCCCACGGGGTGAGCGCGGCCTGGCGAGCCAGGTCCGGCTCCGCGGGCCAGGCGCTGCACGCGACACTCGACGTCCGGGAATCGGTGTACGAGGTGCTCGCTGCCCGCCTCGCCGACCCGAGACCCGAGCCGGGGGCGCGGCCCGGGGGCGACCCGGCGGCCGGCGCCGGAGCCGCGCTGGAGCATCTCGCGCTCCGCTGGTCGGCCGCGACCACACGCTCCACATTGGTCGGTTCGGCGGAGCGGGCCGCGCGCGTGGTGGTCGGCACCGACCCGGCGTTCCTGGTGCCAGACCGGCTCGCCTTCGCCGCGGTCGAGCTGCTCCGCACGGCCGACCTGAGCCAGCTCAAGGAGTGCCCGGTCGGCGAGGGCGGCTGCGGCTGGCTCTTCCTCGACCAGAGCCGCAACGGGTCGCGCCGCTGGTGCGCGATGGCCGACTGCGGCGTGCAGGCCAAGACGCGCAAACTCACCGCGCGCCGGCGGGCCGATCGAGCTGCCACCGTCCGAGCCTAGGGAGGTAGCCGGCTGGTGGCCCGACTAGCCGGGCGCAGGTCGGAGCCACCAGCCGGGGACCGTGGGGTGTGGTGCCCTCCCTCCTTTACTCAGCGACCTATCCACCGGGGTCAGGCCCGCATCGAAGCCGGGCCCCGGTCAGCTCAGGGGTGGTTCGCGGCGTAGCTGGCGGAGCTTCGCGGGACGGCGGCACCGGATGCCGCCGGCGGCGGTGCCGGCACGGGTCTCGGCGTGCGCGCGGCCGGTGCGGGTCGAGGCGGCGGCGTGCTCCAGACGCGCTCGCCACCGATGTGAGCGTGAACCCGACCGTGACCGGACATGCAGCCACCCTTGACGTACCGACAGGACCTGGCCGCCCGGTGGCCGAAAACCTTTTCGGCAATCTAGCGACGTCTCTGTAGCGCTGTCAAGGGTGGCTTGGTGTACCCTCCCACGAAACGGCTCACGAAAGGATTTCGGTGGCCAGGCAGCGCTCTCGAAATGTCACGCTGACCGACGTGGCCCGCCGTGCCGGTGTGTCGGTGGCCACCGCTTCCAAGGCACTCAACGCCCGCGACGAGGTGGCGCCGGAGACCCGCCGCCGCGTGCTGGAGGCCGCCGAGCAGTTGGCGTTCCAGCCCAACGTACTCGCCCGCGGGCTGCTCACCGGCCGCACGCGCACCATCGGCCTGCTCACCGACGAGCTGGGCGGCCGCTTCTCCATCCCGATCCTGCTCGGCGTGGAAAACGCCCTGGCCAACGGCCAGATGTCAGTGCTGCTCTGCGACGCCCGAGGCGACGCGATCCGCCGCCAGCACTACATCCGCACGCTGCTCGCCCGCCAGGTCGACGGCTTCGTGGTGCTTGGCGAGAGCAACGACCTGCGCCCCTCGCTGACCCGCCACATCCCGGTGCCTGTCGTGTACGTGTACGGCGAGTCCGACAACCCCGACGACCTCTCCGTCCTCGCCGACGACGAGCACGGCGCCCGCCTCGCCACCGAGCACCTGGTGTCGCTGGGGCGCCGCCGGATCGCCCACGTCACCGGCCCGGAGAGCTACCGCGCCGCCCGCGACCGCGCGGCCAGCGCCAGGGCCGTGCTCGCCGCCGCCGGCCTCCAGCTCGCCGGCGGCGCCCCGCTCTTCGGCGAGTGGTCGCAGCGTTGGGGCCGCCACGCCGCCCGCACGCTCCTCGCCGCCCACCCCGACATCGACGCCATCTTCTGCGGCAACGACCAGATCGCCGCCGGGGTCGCCGGGGCGCTGCGCGAGTTCGGCCGCCAGGTGCCCGAGGACATCTCGATCGTCGGCTACGACAACTGGCACGAGTTCGCGGCCGACTGCCAGCCGCCACTGACCACAGTGGACCTCAACCTCCAGCGCCTCGGCGAGACGGCCGTACACCACCTCTTCGCCGCGCTCGACGGCCAGCCGGCCACCGGCGTCGTCCGCCAGCCGTGCCGCCTGGTCGTCCGCGACTCCACCGGCCCACCGCCGCCCCGCCTCGCGCGGTAGCCGGCGGCTGGGGCGTGTTCCATAAGGGTCGGTCGAGCCGAGGCGGAGTCCAGGCGGCGCCTGGGCCCGCCGCAGGCCGGCCATTCCCTCATGCACGCCCTAGGAGAGCAGGGCGCGGACCGCGCGTTCGGTGGAGCCGGTCGCCACGCGCCCGTCGTGGAAGAGGTCGACCACACGCGGGTCGACGTACGACGCCTTGGCCACCGCGGGCGTGTTGCCCAGCAGCTCGGCCACCTCTCGCATCACCTCCGCCACCGCGCGCTTGCGCCGGGTCACCGAGGTCTGCGGGCCCAGTTCGGCGAGCTTCGCGGCGGCCAGCAGTGTCGCGTGCCAGGTGCGCAGGTCCTTCGCCGTCATGTCGGCGGCGCTCGCCTCGCGCAGGTACTCGTTGACCTCGTCGCTGCGCACGTCGTGCCACCGCCGCCCGTTCCAGTACGCGAACAGCCGCTCGCTCCCCCGCCGCCGTTTGCGCAGGTCGCGCAGCACGTCGCAGACCCGCTCGTCGAACACCTCGCAGACCTGCTCCACGCCGCCCTTGGCCGGAAACTCCAGCACGACGCGGCCCTTCCGCCCGCGTACGTGCTCGGGGCGGAGCGTGGCAACCCCGTACGAGGGGTCGTCGCCGCCCGCGTACTCGTCGCCGCCGACCCGGAACGCGCCGGAGTCGAGCAGCGCCGCCACCGCCGCGAGGACGCGTGCCCGCCCGAGCCCGCGCCCGCCCAGGTCGCTGTTGATCCGGCGGCGCAGCGCGGGGAGGCGGGACGCGACGTCGAGTACGTGCTCGTGCTTCTCCGCGTCCCGCTCTACTCTCCACTGTGGATGGTAGAGGTACTGCCGCCGCCCCGCCGCGTCGGTGCCCGTGGCCTGGATGTGCCCGCGCGGGTCGGTCGAGATCCACACGTCCTTCCAGGCGGGCGGGATCACCAGCGCGCGCAGCCGAGCCACGATCTCCGGGTCGGTGACCGGCTCGCCCCGCTCGTCGAGGAACGTCACGCCGCGCCCGCGCCGCCGCCGTCCGTACCCAGGCCCCGACGGCGAGCTACGCCGCAGCCGCACAGGTCGCCTCGTCCACGGCGGCGAGCACCTCGTCGACACCGATCGACGCCACCGTGGGCCCACGCCACAGTGCGCGGTGTCGCGTGCGCTCCGGCGGCGGCCCCCACTGCCCCGGTGTGACCGGTCCGAAGAGGACGACCGACGGGACGCCGTACGCGGTCGCGAGGTGCCCGACCCCCGTGTCGCCGCTCACCACCAGCCGCGCGTGGGCCACCAGCCCGGCCAGCTCCGCCAGCTCGGTGTGCCCGGCCAGCACCGCGTCCCCCGGCAGGCCGGCCCGCGCCGCCACCCGCCCGGCGGCCGGCCGCTCGGCGGCGGATCCGGTGACCACCACGTCGTACCCGCGACCGGCCAGCTCCCGCGCCACCGCCGCGAACCGCTCCGCCGGCCATCGCCGGGCGGCCGCCGTCCCGCCCGGATGGACCACCGCCACCTCGCGCCGTGGCGGTTCCGGCGCGCGGAGCGCGAGGTCGGTGGGATCGGTGGGTACGCCGTACCACTCCAGCAGCCGGCACCAGCGCCGGACCTCGTGCTCGCCGTCGCTCCACTCCGGACCGTCCACATGCTCCGCCTCGGGGCAGGCGTAGGCGCGCAGTGCCGAGGGGCGAGAGCGGCCCAGCAGCCGGTGCGACCGTGGCCCCCGGCCGTGCAGGTTGACCGCCCACGCCGCCTCCGGCAGCGCCCGCGGTGCCAGCCCGGCGCACGGCACCAGCGCGTCGACGCCGCCGACCAGGTCGACCAGCGGGCTGAGCGAGGCCGGCGCGGCGAGTGCCAGCGTCTCCCCGGGGAAGGCCCGCCGCAGCCCGCGCAGCGCCGGTACCGCGGTGACCAGGTCGCCGATCCCGAGCGCCCGCAACACCAGGATCACGGGTACGACGACTCCCGCTCGGCGCAGACCACGATCTCCCGGATCGCGCTGCCGGCCGGCTGGTGGAGCGCGAACATCACCGCGGCCGCCACGCTCGCCGGGTCGTTGAGCTGCGCGTCGGCGCCCGGCTTGTACTGCTCGTCGCGCCCGTCGAAGAACGGCGTGCGCATCCCGCCCGGCACCAGCAGCGTCACGCCGACCGTGCCGGCCAGCTCGGCGGCGAGCGCGCGCGTGAAGCCGACGACGCCGAACTTCGCCGCGCAGTACGCCGTGGCGTCGCTGACCGCCTTGAAACCAAGCGTCGAGGCGACCGTGACGACCGCGCCGTGCGCCTGCTCCAGTGCCGGCAGGGCGGCCCGCACGACGGCGGCGGTGGCGAGCAGGTCGACGGCGACCGTCCGCTCCCACACCTCCGTCGGTACGTCGGCCAGCCGCCCTGGCACATCCACACCGGCCGCTGTCACCACCGCGTCCAGCCGCCCCGCCTCGGCCGCGACCCGGCGCGTGGCGTCCTCGGCGGCGCGTGTGTCCGCGAGGTCGCACTCGATCCAGGTCGCGCCGTCGACCGGGGCGCCCGGCGCCTGGCGGTCCAGAATGTACGGTCGCCAGCCCTCCTTGGCTGTCGCGGCGACCACCGACGCGCCGAGCCCACTCGAACCGCCGGTCACCAGAACGGTCTTCATCAGACCCCCTCCAGATGCTGTGCCGCCGCGATCATCCGGGTCGTCGAGCGGCCGTCGAGGTACGGCACTATC
The DNA here is from genome assembly GCF_042433955.1 of Phytohabitans kaempferiae. NCBI lineage: Bacteria > Bacillati > Actinomycetota > Actinomycetes > Micromonosporales > Micromonosporaceae > Phytohabitans > Phytohabitans kaempferiae. The sequence goes on from NZ_JBHLUH010000005.1 coordinate 57,116, forward strand.
ACGCACTCGCCGCCCCACCGCTGGACGATGTCGGCCTCCGGCAGCAGCCCGCCGTCGCTGCCGTAGTCGCCGCCCTTGACCCACACGTCCGGACGGAGCCAGGAGAGCACCGCGTCCGGTGTGGACTCGTCGAAGACGACGACCGCGTCCACCGCGGAGAGCGCGGACAGCAGCCGGGCCCGGTCGTCCTGCCGCACCACCGGGCGCTCCGGTCCCTTGAGGCCGGTGACGCTGCTGTCCGAGTTGAGGCACACCACGAGGCAGTCGCCGAGCCGGCGAGCCGCCTCCAGCGTGGCGATGTGGCCGGCGTGCAGCAGGTCGAAGCAGCCGCCGGTGGCGACGACCCGGCCGCCCCGCGCGCGTACCCGGCTGACCAGGTCACCGGCCGCGTCCCGCCCGACGATCGCCGCGTGTCGCGGCGGCGTGCCCGGCGCGAGTGTGGCGCGCACCCCACCGCAGGCCACGTACTCGGTCGCCGCCCGCACGGCCGCCTGCACCGCCTCCGAGACCAGCGCGCCTTCGGCGAGGGCGAGCGCGGCCGCGGTGGCGAAGCGGTCGCCGGCGCCGCAGGTGTCCCCACCGACCCGCGCCGGCGCCGGTACGACCAGCGGGGTCGGGCCGTGGCAGAGCAGCGCGCCCTCGGCGCCCATCGTCACGGCGACGGCACCGGTGCGCCAGCGCCCGCGCAGCTCCTGACCGCCCCGGGCCGAGGCGGCGACCCGGTTGCCCCCGGCCGAGTCGCCGGTCAGGTGGCGGACCTCGGCCTCGTTCGGCGTCGCCAGCCGTACGCCCGGCACCGGCGCCGGCCCGCGCGGATGCGGGTCCCACACCACCGGTGCGGTCGTGTCGGCGAGCGCCGCGCGCAGGGCCGGCTGCCGCGCCACACCTCGGCCGTAGTCGCTGACCAGGATCGCGTCCGCCTCGGCGATCGCCATCAGGGCCGCCTCGGTCGCGTCGCCCGCCACGTCGGCGTCGCCCCGGTCGAGGCGGAGCAGCACCTGCCCGTGCGAGCGAAACCGCACCTTCTCCGGGGTCGCGCCGGACATCCGGATCGGGTACACGCGGACGCCCGCCGCGGCGAGCAGCTCGCTCAGGCGCGCGCCGCCCGCGTCGTCGGCCAGGCCGGTGACGAGCGCGACGTAGTGCCCCTGGCGCGCGGCGAACAGGGCCGCCAGCCCGGCGCCGCCGGGACGGTCCGATGTGGACTCCTCGGCGAGCACCGGCGCCGGAGCGTCCGGGCTGACCCGGGTCACCGTGCCGTCGACATCGCGGTCGAGCAGCGTGTCGCCGACGATAACGATCATGTCATGCCACCTACCGGTACGGCCTTCCACGGCGACGCGGAGAGCGACGGCAGCGCGAGGTCGACGTACTCGCAGAGCACGTGCACCGACACCAGGTGCAGCTCCTGCACCACCTGGGGGTCGGGCGAGGGCACGGCGAGCACGTCGGCGCAGACCTCGGCGAGCGGATTGGGCGTCGGGCCGGTCATCCCCAGCACCCGCAGACCGCGCTGTGCGCCGGCCTCGGCGGCCGCGAGCAGGTTGGTGCTGCACCCGCTGGTCGAGAGGAGCAGCAGGATGTCGCCCTGGCGGCCATGCGCGCGCACCTGGCGGGCGAACACCTCGTCGTACCCGAAGTCGTTGCTGATCGCGGTCAGCGACGAGGTCTCGGCGGTGAGCGCGATCGCCGACAGGGCCGGGCGGTCGTCGCGGAGCTTGCCGACGAGTTCGGCCGCGAGGTGCTGGGCCTCGGCGGCGCTCCCGCCGTTTCCGGCCACCAGCAGCCGCCCGCCGCCGACGAGCAGCCGGGCCAGGTCGTGCCCCCACCGGGAGAGCTTGCGGCCCGCCTGCCGGTACGGCACGAGCGCCGAAGCCAGCCCCGCGAGGTGACTGTCCAACACCGACACCTGGGAACCTCCCATCAAGCCGCCGCCCCGGCCGGCCGGCGCAGCTCGCCCACGGCCTCGTAGACCGCGCTCAGCTGCTCCGCCGCCCGCCTCCACGAGTAGCACTGGCGGGCCCGGTCGAGGGCCGCGGTGGCGTACGCGAACCGCCGCACCGGGTCGCCCAGCACGCGGCGCAGCGCCATGCCGAGCGACCGCGGGTCGCGGGGCGACACCAGGTCGCCGGTGAGTCCGTCGACCACCGTGTCGGTGAGCCCGCCGACCGACGAGCCGACCACCGGCACGCCACACGCCATCGCCTCGAGCGGGGTGAGCCCGAACGGCTCGTACCACGGCGCGGTCGCCAGCACGTCCGCCGAGCGGTACCAGCGCGGCATCTCGTTCGCCGGTACCGCGCCGACGAGCCGCACGCGGTCGGCGACCTTCGCGGACTCGGCGAGACGGCGCAGCTTGCCGGCGAACGAGTCGGCCTCGAGACCGGCGGCGGGCGGGCCGCCCACCACCACGCATTCCGCCTTCGGCACGATCCGCAGCGCTCGGATCAGGTCGGCGAAGCCCTTGCGCTCCACGTACCGGCCGACGGTGAGGATCCGCGGCCGGTCCGGGTCGCGCGGCTCGGCCGGGCCCTCGGGCGTGAACCGCTCACTGTCCACACCGGACGGGATCAGCGCCATGCGGGTCCGTGGGACGCCCATCCGGACCAGCTCGCGCACCTCGTCCTGGCACTGCACCACCACGCGGTCGACGGCCCGGCCGAGCGCCCGCTCGTAGCCGATCCGCTTGGGCGGGCTGGTGTCCGCGGCGCCCTGATGCCGCTTCTTGACCGAGCCGAGCGCGTGGTACGTCTGCACCACCGGCACGCCGGTCTGCCGGCCCGCGGTGACGGCCGCCAGGCCGCTCATCCAGAAGTGCGCGTGCGCCACGGTCGGTACCCACTCGTCGCCCCGCCACTCGTCGACGAGCCAGCGGCTGAAGTCCCTCATGTACGGCAGCAGCTCGTCCTTCGGCAGCGGCTCGGGCGGACCAGCCGGCACGTGCGCGACCACCACCCCGTCCCGCATCGGCACGAGCGCGGGCTGGTCGGCCGAGTCGCGTCGCGTGTAGACACGGACGTCGTGCCCCTGGCCGGCCAGCGCGGCGGCCAGCTCGGCGACGTGAGTGTTCTGCCCGCCGGCGTCGACGCCCCCGAGAGCGGCCAGCGGACTGGCGTGTTCCGAGATCATCGCGATGCGCATGCGAACCTCCTCAAACCCCAGGACCAACGATGGACTCCAACAACCTGTCCCAGTCGGCCAGAAACCGGTCGAGGCCGTAACGTTCTTGTGCGGCAGCGCGGGCGCGCGCCCCGAGCCGGCGCGCCTCGGCCGGCTCCTCCAGCAGCCAGCGGGCGCCCTCCACCAGGGTCTCCACGCGCGTGGAGAGCACACCGGCGTCGGGCGGCACCGCGCGGACCGCCTCGGTGGTGGCCAGTGCCACGACCGGCATCCCCATCGCCATCGCCTCGACGAGGCTCAGCCCGAGCGAGGTCCAGCGGCACAGGTGCAGGTACGCCCGGCGGCGGGCCAGCTCGGCGTGCATCCGCGCCTGCGGCACGTCCTCGTGGGCGTCCACGCCGGACAGTGCGTCGAGGTCGGTGACGCCCATGCCGTACACGTCGAGCGGCGCCACGGCGGCGAACCGTGGAAACAGGTCGGTGCCGGTGACCCGCCCCCGGCGCACCGGCTCGTTGGTGGCGAGCGCGAAGCGCGGCAGGTCGCCGGTGTAGCGGACGGAGGGCGGCACGATGCCGTGCTCGATCACCGCCGTGGGAGTGCCGCCGCTGTCCCAGAAGAGGTCGTTGAAGTGCGTCACGTGCACGAGGAGGAGGTCGTCCCGGTCGGCCATGGGGTGGCGCGTGTCGGGTACGTCGCCCTTCGGCGCGTTGTGCTCGACGTAGACGGTCGGCGGGCGCCGGCCCAGCCACCTGTCGACCAACTCCAGCTCGCGTGGGCGCTGCGCCACCACCACGTCGACGTCCTCGGCGGCGAGACGCTCGGGCGGGACCTCCTCCACGGTGTCCGGCCAGGCGTACGTGCGGGCGCGGCCCAGCCCGTACGGTCCCCGATCGGGCGTGACCGGCACGAGGTACCGGTGCTTGCCGTGCACGAACGCGGTCGTCCAAGCGCCGTGCACGTGCCAGAGCAGGACGTTCATGGCACACCGACCAGGCGTACCGCCTCGACCACGTCATGTGGGTCCACCGTGGACAAGCAGGGGTGGCCGGCGACCGGGCAGACCGCGGCGCGCGTGTTGCGGCACGGCGCGCCGGCGTCGCCGAGCCGCACCCACGGCACGCGGTACGGCCCCCACTGTCCAAACGGGACGGTCGGCGCGAAGAGGCTCACCACCGGCGTGCCCAGGGCGGCGGCGAGGTGAGCGGGGCCGGTGTTGGCGACCACGAGACAGGCGGCCCGGGCGATCACCGCGGCCAGCGCGCCGAGCGACGTCTGGCCGCCCAGGTCGAGCGCGGCCGCGCCGGCGACCCGGGAGCAGAGCGGAAGCTCGTCCGGCCCGCCGGTGACGACCACGCGGTGCCCGGCGTCGGTGAGCGCGCTGACGATGGCGGCGTACCGCTCGGGCGGGCAGGCACGGGCCGGCACGGAGGCGCCGGGATGCACCACCACGTACCCGGGTTCCAGGTCCGGTCCCCCGTCCACCTCGCGCAGCCGCATCTCCGGCACGTCGTCGGGAGGCGGTGGGAAGCCGGCCGCGGTGGCCAGCGAGAGGGCGCGCTCCGGCTCGGGGATGCCGAGCGGCACGCGGTGCCGTAGGTCCAGGAGGGAGCCGGGATAGTCGTCGCTGATCGCCGCGATCCGCCGTACGCCGGCCATCCGCAGCACGAGGGCGAGCGGGAGCGCCGACTGGTGGAAGGAGGTGAACAGCACCGCCTCCTCCGGCCCCGCCGCCACGATCCGGTCCACCATGCGGTCCACTTCGGAGCGGGCCAGCGGCTCGGGGCTGGGGTCGATCCAGGGCAGCCGCCACTCGATCAGCTCGTCCACGCCGGGGAGCAACTCGGCGGCGCGGCGGCCGCGCGGTCCGCAGAGCATGACCACGCGCTCGGCGCCGGCCGCGACCGCGCGGATCGCCGGGCCGGTGACCAGCACGTCGCCGGCGGAGTCCGGCCGGGCCACGAGCACGGTGCCGCGCCGGGCCGGCGTCCCCGGGGTGACCAGGCGGGAGCGGCGCAGGATCTGGTGGACCGCCGCATCCAGGTCGCCGGCCACTGTGGGCGCGGCGGCAACCTCCTCGGGTCGCGTGGAGTCGGTGGGCACCAGGATGCCGGCGGCTCCCGCCGCGCCGGCCGCCACCATGTCGCGGCCGATGTCGCCAATGACCACGCAGCGCTGGGGTGTGGTCCCCAGCGCCGCGGCGGCATCCAAGATCATGCCCGGCTGTGGCTTGCGACAGCGACAGCCGTCACGCTCGCCGTGCGGGCACATGTGCCAGGTGTCGAACGGCCCGAGCAGTTCCCTGACCCGCGCGTCGACCCGCGCCACGTCCTCCGCCGACAGCAGCCCGCTCGCCACGCCCGACTGGTTGGTCACCACACCGAGCCGGAAACCGGCCCCGCGAAGCCGATCCAGCGCCGCCCGCGCACCGGGCACCGGGCGCACGAGGGCCGGATCCCCGTTGTACGGCACGTCGTGTACGAGCGTGCCGTCGCGGTCGAAGAGCACCGCGTCGAACAGATGGCTTCGCACGTGACGCTGGTTCCCGGCGCCAGAAGGAGTAAACATCACCGGAAGGCGCCCGGAGAGCGGGCGAAAACCGGGTCCGACCACGGCTGATACCGAGCGGGACGGCCATCGTGGGGAGCGCGGTACGGGCCCGGCGAGGTGCCCGGCACATGCCCGCCGACGACCACCGCCGGGCCGCCGAGGATCACGCTCGCCTTCTCTTCCCCCACACCACGGGCGATACCCCCGCAACCCGGTTCTAACCACGCGCGGCGTGGCGCGAGCCGGCGTGTCGCGCGCCGGCCCGCCCCGGCCAGCCGTGTCGCCTGTCACCGGCACTCCGCGCGACGCCGGGGCGGAGATCGCTCCGGGACGGCCCTGACCTGTGACGGAACCACCAGGTCGGCGGGCGGCCATGGGAAGGCGTCGATCGAGGAATTGAGCTGTGAGGCCCAACACAGGATACTTGGGGTCCCACCACCCAAAGGAGTGCGATGACGGACCGACCGGACTGGGCCCCCGCCGATGTCGATCACAACACCGCAACCGTGGCCAGGGCATACGACTACCTGCTCGGAGGTTCGCACAACTTCGCCGCCGACCGGGCGCTGGCTCGCCAGCTGATATCCGTTTTTCCCGATGTGAAGGTGCAGGCCAGGGTCAACCGGGCATTTCTCCACCGCGCCACGCGCTACGTGCTCGACCAGGGCATCCGCCAGTTCCTCGACATCGGCTCGGGCATCCCCACCGTGGGCAACGTGCACGAGATCGCGCAGAAGGTGGACCCCGAGGCCCGCGTGGCGTACGTCGACATCGACCCCATCGCGGTCGCGCACAGCCGCCAGATCCTCGCCGGAAACCCGCACGCGACGGCGATCCGGGAAGACTTCGCCAATCCTCGGGCGATCGTCGAAGACCCGGCGGTGGTCGAGCTGATCGACTTCGACAAGCCGGTGGGGCTGCTGCTGGTCGCGCTCCTGCACGCGGTGCGCGACGACCGCGACCCGTACGGCGCGCTGGAGGTGCTCAAGAAGCGCATGGCACCGGGCAGCTACCTGGTGATCGGCCACGGCACGCACGAGAGCCATCCAGACGCGTACAAGGAGGCGGCCAAGGCCGTCGAGCGCACCCCCACGCCGCTCGCGATGCGCACGCACGCCGAGATCCTCCGGTTCTTCGACGGGTTCGAGCTGGTGGAGCCGGGGCTGGTCTGGGCACACGAGTGGCGCCCCGACTCGCCCGACGACAAGCCGAGCGGCATGTCGGCGCTCAACTACGGAGGTGTGGGACGCAAGCCATGACACCGGTCGAGCGGTTCGCGCGGGCGTGGAGCCGGTCCGTCCACGACGCCAGCTACGTGCTCCTGTCCGCCGCGGAGCGAGACGCCTTCTTCCTCGACCTGACCCGCCGGATCGCGGACGCGCTGACCGCCGAGCGGTTCGACCCGGCGGCCGGCTACCGGGTCGGCGTCGACCTGGCCAGCACCGAGGAGATCGCCCCCGAGGCGCTCGGCCGCACCATCACCGAGCTCTCCACGCGCCTGCTCGCCACGCTCGACCTGTCCGGTGTGGTCGGTCAGGAGCGGCTGACCGTGCTCGTCGAGGCGCTCTCGACGGGATACGCGGCCGCCCTGCACGACCACACGCTCGACCGGCAGGAGGCAGTACGCCGGGCCGACATCGCCGCCCGCTCCGAGGCCGAGCGGGCGCTGCGCCGCACCGAGGAGCGGCTCCGGCACGCCGCGCTGCACGACTCGCGCACCGGCCTGCCCAACCGCGCCCAGCTCACGCAGTGGCTGGGCGAGCTGCGCACCGACCCCGGCGCGGCACCGCGCTTCGGCGTCTGCCTGATCGGCCTCGACCGCTTCCGCTCGGTCAACAACAGCCTCGGCTTCGCGGCCGGCGACCGCCTCCTCGCCGCGGCCGCCGAGCGGCTCGACCAGCTCCCCTTCGGCGTCGCCTGCCACCTCGGCGGCGACGAGTTCGCGCTGCTGATCCGCGACACCGGCAGCCCCGAAGACGCCATCAAGCCGGCCGACCGCGCGCTGGCGGCGCTGCGCGCGCCCTTCGACGTCGACGGTCACGAGCTGCCGATGACGGCCAGTGCCGGCGTCGTCGAGCGGGCGGTCGACGACGGCGACCCGACCGACGCGCTGCGCGCCGCCGCGATGGCGCTGCACTGGGCCAAGATCGACGGCCGCGACCGGTGGCGGCTCTTCGAGGAGGCGCGCAACGCCGGCGACGTGGCCCGCTCCCGCCTCTCCGCCGAGATGCCGGGCGCGCTCGCCCGAGGTGAGTTCGTGCTGGCCTACCAGCCGATGGTCGACCTCGCCACCGGCGCGGTCGTGGGGGCGGAGAGCCTGGCACGGTGGGACCATCCCGCGCTCGGGCGGCTCGGCCCCGACCGGTTCATCGGGCTCGCCGAAGACTCCGGCTTCATCCTGCCGCTCGGCATGCACCTGCTGGAGACGGCATGCCGGCAGGCGGTGCGCTGGCACGGCGAGGGAGCCGAGCCGCCGTTCGTGAGCGTCAACCTCTCCGCCCGCCAGCTCTGCCATCCGGGCCTCGCCGCCGAGGTCGCGGTCGTGCTCGACCGGGTCGGTCTGCCGCCGCACCGGCTCCAGCTGGAGATCACCGAGCACGCCGCGATGACCGCCGAGGGCGACGCCGTCGACAACGTGCGCGCGCTCGCCGGCATGGCCGTGCGGGTCGCGCTCGACGACTTCGGCACCGGCTACTGTGGACTGTCCTACCTGCGCCGCCTGCCGGTGCACGCCATCAAGCTGGCCGGCACCTTCGTCGCGGGCCTCGACGGCGACGGCGCCGCCGCCGGCATCGACGAGGCCGTGCTCGCCGGCCTTGTCCACCTCGGACACACGCTCAAGCTCACCGTCACCGCTGAGGGCATCGAGTCGGAGCGGCAGCGGTCACGCCTGCGCGCGCTCGGCTGCGACGTCGGCCAGGGCTGGCTCCTCGGCCGCCCCACGAGCCCGGATCAGCTCTTCCAATAGATTCGGGCTACCGCGATGCCCGCCGTGGCCAAGACCGCCGCTCCCGCGGCCTCGCCCTCCGCCTCCACACGACCACGCCGTGCGCGCCGCCCCGCCTTCCCCATGAGCATCCCGGCCGGGTCCGCAGTGGCCGGTCACAACCATTGTGAACGCCCGCTCCCTGCCGGTTTGCTCGGCTCGACAAGGCCCGGGAGCAGGGCCACGCTCGTCGCGCAGCTAGTGCCGGCAGATCGTGGTAACGAACCGCCCTCATAGGGGAAGTTCAATACCACGATCTGTTGCTGGACGTGGTTGAGTGGCACGACCGCGGGCTGGGAGGCGGCCTCAGTACACCGCGCGGTGGGCGGTCGCGATCAGCGCGCGGTAGGCGTCGCCGGTCAGGAAGCGGTCGCGGGCGAGCGCCGCGCGGGCCGCGTTGGCGCCCGGGCCGCCGTGCACTCCCCCGCCGGGGTGCGCCGAGGAACTGGCCAGGAAGAGCCGGTCGACCGGCGTGTCGGCGCGGCCGAGACCGGGGATCGGGCGGAGGAAGAGCTGCTGGTACGCCGCCGCCGTGCCGCCGCCCAACGCGCCGCCGACCAGGCTCGAGTTGACCCCCTCCAGGTCGGCCGGCCCGGCCACGTGGCGACCGACCACCAGCCGGCCGAAGCCGGGCGCGTGCTCCTCCAGCACGCTCTCCATCCGCGCCACGTGTGCCAGCACCTCGTCGCTGGTCCAGTCACGACGAAACGGCAGGTGCGTGTAGCACCACAGCGACTCCGTCCCCGCAGGCGAGCGGGACGGGTCGGCGGTCGTCATCTGCCCGACCAGGAGGAACGGACGGGACGGCACCTCCCCGGTGGCGAGTGCGGTCGCATACCGCGTGAGGCCGTTGAGGTCGGCTCCGAGGTGTACGGTGCCGGCGCTGGCCGCCGCGGGATTCTCCCACGGCACCGGGCCGGAGAGCGCCCAGTCCACTTTGACCGTCGATCCGTCCCACTGGAAGTGCGCCAGGTCGTCCACCAGGCGGGGCGGGAGCGCGGCCGGGCCGACCAGTTCGAGGTAGAGCGCGGGCGCCGGTACGTCGGCGAGAACCGCGCGGCGGGCCCGCCACCGCCGTCCGTCCATAGTGGACACGCCGACGGCCCGGCCGCGCGCGGTCAGCACGCGGTCGGCGCGGGCGGTGTACTCGATGCGCCCGCCCCGGGCCCGCAGCCGCGCCACGAGCGCGTCGGTGATCCGCTGCGCGCCCCCATCCGGCACCGGCCAGCCGTACTCCTGGCCGAGCATCGTCAGCAGCCAGCCGTACACGCCGCTGCCCGCGTCCTCGGTGGAGAGGTCGGTGTGCAGCGCGCAGCCGCCCATGAGCACCTGGGCGCCCTCGCCCCGGAAGACCTCCTCACCGAGCCGGCGGCTGGTCAGGATCAGCCGGCGGGCCAGGCGCAGCGCCCCGGCCGGCTTGAGCCGGGCCAGCAGCGCCGCGCCACCGCGCACCGGCGGAAACGGCGTGAACAGCGTGTCGAGCATCGGGGCCGAGACCGACCGCCACTCGGCGTACGCCTTGAGCCACCGCTCCCCGTCGCCGGCGGCGAACTCCTCCACCGAGGCGGCGGTCCGCTCCGGCCTGCGGTTGAGCACCGCGGCGCGCCCGTCGGGGAGCAGGTGGGCGAGCACGTCCGGCGCGTGCCGCCAGGAGAGCCCGTGGTCGGTGAGGCGCAGGGCGCGCATCACCGGCGAGGCGTACCCCAGCGGGTAGAACGAGCTGTACAGGTCGCTGAGGTAGCCAGGCCCGGTGACGGCCGCGGACCGGATGGCGCCGCCGGGCGCTCCGGTTGCCTCCAGCACGACCACGTCCCAACCGGAGTCGGCGAGCAGGTTGGCGGCGACGAGGCCGTTGTGACCCGCGCCGATGACGACCGCGTCGGCTGCTTCCGGAGCGCTCACACCAGAGAAGCTACCGCTGGCGTGCCTTCGCCGTGCGGCGCTTGTTGCTCTTGTCGATCGCCTTGACCAGCTCGGCCTTGTTCATCCGCGACCGGCCCGGGATGTCGAGCTTGCGCGCCACCTCCATGAGGTGTTCCTTGGGGGCGTTGGCGTCGATGCCGCCCGCGGTCCGCACCGGCTCGTCCCGGTACGAGCGCTCGGCCTGCGCGTCGCTCGGCCCCTTGCGCCCCTTCGGCTCCCAGTGGTCGCCCACCTTCTCGAACGAGTGCTTCAGCGCGGCGAACGCGGTGCGGTGCGACCGCTCGCCCTCGCCGTACGTCTCCACGGCCGAGTCGTGCGTCTTGGCCCAGGTCTCCTGCGCCTTCTGCGGCGAGCGCCGGAGTGTGCTCGGCATGTCCTCACGTGCCGGCATGGCGAACCTCCTCAAGGTTCGGAAACACCTTTCTCAAACCCCATGCCCACGTGCCGGACGGGCAAACGTTTGCGCACTTCACAGGGCGGGTAGAGGCGGGCATGGCGGCAACCGCGGCATCGGCCGGCACCAGGCGCGGGAGGGCATCCCGGACATCGTTCGCGACCTGGCGAGGTGTTCTCGTCCGCGCCGTACGTGGCTTCATGGCCGACAACTGCACAGACTGGGCGGCCGCGCTCACGTACTACGGCGTGCTCTCCCTCTTCCCCGCGATGATCGTGATCGTGGCGCTCGTGGGGCTGGTCTCCGAGGGCGAGCGCACGGTCGACACCATCGTCGGCATCGCCTCCGACCTGGGCGCCGGCTCGATCGTCAACAACGCGAGCGTGATCGGGTACATCCGCGAGGTCACAAATGGCGGCTCGGCGAGCGTGCTGCTCAGTTTCGGCCTCATCGGGGCGCTCTGGTCGGCCTCCGGCTACATCGGCGCCTTCACCCGCGCCTCGAACGCGATCTACGACGTCGAGGAGAGCCGCAAGTTCTACAAGCTGCGCCCGCTCCAGCTGCTCATCACCGCCGCCGCGCTGGTGATGCTCGCGATGGTGGCGGTCGTACTGATCGTCAGCGGCCCGGTCACCAACGCGATCGGCGACGCGCTGGGCGTCGGGGACACCGCGCGTACGACCTGGTCGATCCTGAAGTGGCCGGTGCTGGTGGCGGTGATGATGCTGCTGCTGGGCCTCCTGTTCTGGGTCGCGCCCGACGTGAAGCAGCCACGCTTCCGGTGGATCACGATCGGCGGTGCGGCGACGCTGCTGGTGTGGGCGATCGCCTCGTTCGGCTTCGGGCTGTACGTCGCCAACTTCAACTCGTACGGCGGCACCTACGGCACGCTGGCCGGCGTGATCGTGTTCCTGGTCTGGCTGTACCTGTCGAACTGCGCGGTGCTGCTCGGCGTGGAGATCAACGCGGAGGCCCGCCGGGTCACGATGCCCGAGAACGCCGGCGAGCGTGAGGCGGCCGAGCCGAAGTCCTGAGGTGTTTGCCCCACCGGACCATGGGTACGACCCAGACATGGATCGGGGCAACAGCAAGCATGGCCCGCGCCTGGACGAGGAGATGGCCCGCGAAGTGCGGGGCACCGTCCAGGGCGTAGCCGGATCGCGGGCCGAGGAATGGCGCGAGCCGGAACCGGCCGGCGAGGACCAGCCCGAGGCCACCGGTGTGCCGGCGGGAGACCGCCGCGCCGGGGCCCCGCAGGGGATGACCGACCAGGAGGTGGAGCAGCGCAGCAGGCTGGGCCGCTACCTGGAGCTGTCGGCGCTCCCCGCCGACCGCGAACACCTGCGGCACACGGCCGAGAAGAACCAGGCACCGGACGACGTAATCGACGCGCTGAACCGCCTCCCGGCGGGACGCACGTACGAGACGGTCTCCGAGGTGTGGGCCACGCTCGGGCACGCGAACGAGTCGACACGCTGGTAGTTCCCCGGCACCAGCAGCGAAGGAGGTTTGACGGATGAGTGGGGTGACCGAGTCCGTGGACGTCGCGGTACCCGTGCGGACCGCGTACAACCAGTGGACCCAGTTCGAGGAGTTCCCCCGCTTCATGGAGGGCGTCCAGGAGGTCCGGCAACTGTCCGACACCATGACCCACTGGAAGACCGAGATCGGCGGGGTCAAGCGCGAGTTCGACGCGCGAATCACCGAGCAGATGCCCGACGAGCGGGTCGCGTGGACCACGACCGAGGGCACTCATCAGTCGGGCGTGGTGACGTTCCACCGGCTGGACGACACGCACAGCCGGGTCACCGCGCAGATGGTGTTCGAGCCGGAGGGTGCCATGGAGAAGGCCGGCGACCGGCTTGGCCTGGTGACGCACCGCGTGAAGGGCGACCTCAAGCGGTTCAAGGAGTTCATCGAGGGCAGAGGCCAGGGCCACGAGACCGGTGCCTGGCGCGGCACGGTCTAAGCAGTGCGAACCGTCGTCGTCTCGTCGCCGGCCCGGCGGCGGGACGATGCCGCGTAGAGGAGCATGAGCAGCAGGCTCATCACGACCAGGGACGGGCCGAGCGCCTCCACGTCGATCCGGCTGAGCAGGACGCCGACCAGGCCGGGCAGGAGCGCGCCGCCGAGGGCCGAGGCGCCCAACTGCACGCCGATCGTGCGGTCCGCGTGCGCCTCACCGACCCGGTCGGCGGTCATGAGCGTCATCAGCGGGAAGACCGGCGCGGCCGAGAAGCCGATGATCCCCAGGCCGAGCGCGGCGACCCAGCCGGGCGCCGGAAGCGCGACGAGCACCGCCCCGGCGGCCATGCCGGCGAGGCTGCCCCACAGCACCTGGCCACTGCCGACCCGCTCGGCGACCACGCCCTGCACCACACGGCCGAGGAAGAGGCAGGCCCAGTAGCCGGACACGCACACGCCGGCCACGGCCGCGCTGACCCCGCGCCCCTCGGTGAGCAGCGTGTACGCCCACAGGCCGGCTGCCACCTCCACCGCCACGTACACACCGAACGCGAGCGCGCCCAGCCACACCGCGGGGATCACGAGCGTGGCGCGGATCGGGACCGGCGGCGGGGCGGGCACGTCGGCCTGCGCCGGCCGGTGTACCGCCCAGCGGTTCACCGTCAGCACGAACGCGGTGGCGAGCAGCACCTGGGCGGTGGCGACCACGCCGTACCCCCATCGCCAGGACAGGTCCGCGGCGAGTGCGGTGGTCATGATCAGTGGGCCGATGGCGACGCCGAGGCCGAAGAAGGCGTGCAGCCAGTTCATGTGGCGGGGACCGAAGGCCGCCGCCGCGTAGGCGTTGAGGCCCGAGTCGATCGCGCCGCCGCCGAGACCGAGCACGAGCGCGAACGCCACCATCACGGCGAGGACCGGCGAGAACGCGTAGACGGCGAGGCTGATCGCGCAGAGCGCGGTGCTCCCGGCGAGCAGCCGCCCGACGCCCAGCCGCGCGATCGTGAACCCGGCCGCCACGCTCGACGTCAGGTAGCCCACCGTGCCGACCGTCAGCAGGATGCCGACGGTCTCCCGGGGTACGTCGAACTCCTCGCTGATCGACGGCCAGCCAACGCCGAGCAGGCCGTCCGGGAGACCGAGGCTGATGAACGCGAAGTAGGCCAGGAGGAGCATGCCCCCGCGGGTACCGGTACGGGTCGTGGCGGTCACGAGTACCGATCTTTCCCGACCGGCCCCTGGTTGCCCACTCAAGTTTCGGCGCGCCGGCCCGCGGCAGTGCCCTAACTGGACGCACACGGCAACATCGACCGAATGGCCGACGGGCGATCGGGGTACATCGAGCAAAACTGTGCGGATGCGCCGTGCCCCCCAAGCCTCCGGCTTCCTGAGCCCGCGCCAGCGCCGCCTCGCCTGGCTGGGCTTCTTCCTCCTCTCCTGCCAGGCCCCCGTCGCCGCGAAGCTGCTGCCCGACGACTCGTGGCTCCTCAGCATCGTCGTCGCCCTCATGGTGGCCACGGTCATCATGGCCGATGACTCGATGCGACGGCGTCCTGCCGCAGAGTAATCTCGCTCCGAGTGACGTCGGTCTCAACCCCGCATGGGACCACAAGATTCAGCCGACCGGCGGAGGCTGGCGCCACCGCGCCCCGACTACCGTCAGTGCCCATGACTGGGCTGTTCAGCGGCTTTACCTCACGGGCCGCCACGCGATCGGCACGCTCCGTAATCAACGGGATGATGTCGGCGTTCGGCGCGTCCGGCCTGGAGGCCGCCGGCCGCAATCCCGGCCTGCTCGCCGCGGTCGACCAGCACGCGGCGGCGATCCGCGACAGCCTGCACGGCGATCTGCGCCCGATCACGCCGGTCCACCTGGCCGGCTACGCCGAGGGCGTCCGCGACGCCGCCGCGGAGCACGGCTGGACGCTGCCCGTGGGCCCGATCGACTGGTCGGCGACGACCGACTGGGTCCTGCTCCGGCTGCTCGCCATCTGCCACCTGGCCTACGCGCGCGTCCCGGCGCAGCGCCGCCCCTAGGGTCTGCTCCACAAGGGACAGATTTGGGCTACCGCGCCGTCCGGACCACCGCTCCCGCGGTCGCACCTCCACGGTCCACAACCCGCCCACTCACGCGTCCGTGACGATTTCTTGACCCCATAATGGGTGAACTCTCGCGGGGCGGGACCGCCGTCCAACGGCGACCGGCGCTGGGCGCCCCCACAGGAGCATCCCGGCGCCGGTCGCGGTAAGGGCGTTCTACTGCTGAGGATCGATCCGCTGCGTCTCGTCGTTCGCCCGCGGGGGCATCGGCTCACCGCTCTGGTAGACGCCAGGCGCCACCGTGCCAGAGCCCGGCGCCGTGCCGGACATCGCCGGCATCGCCATCGGGGCGGCCTCGCCGGCGCGGTCGGCCATCTGCCGGCCCGCGTCGTCGCGGCC
The DNA here is from genome assembly GCF_042433955.1 of Phytohabitans kaempferiae. Classification (NCBI taxonomy): domain Bacteria; kingdom Bacillati; phylum Actinomycetota; class Actinomycetes; order Micromonosporales; family Micromonosporaceae; genus Phytohabitans; species Phytohabitans kaempferiae. Next base: position 72,487 of record NZ_JBHLUH010000005.1, read on the forward strand.
GGTGTTGTACGCCTGCGCCTTCTCGCGGATGACCTGCGACTCGGTCGCCGCCCGGTCGAGCAGGCCCTCCCAGCGCTGCTGCATCGGGCGGACCAGGCCGCCGCCCACGCCGACGATCAGGATGCCGGCGATGGTGGCGAGCGCGGCGATCAGCACCGGCGTGGTGACCGTGGTGGCGATGCCCACCTGGTTGAGGGCGGCGATGGCGCCGAGCACGATGATGAACGCCCAGGCGAGCGTGGCGAGCAGCTTGCCGTACGAGAGGCCGCCGAGCGCGCCGCTGACCAGGTCACGGACGGCGTTCGCGATCGCGATGGCGACCACCACGATGACGATCGCGACGAACGCCCTGGGCAGCCACGCCACGACGCTCGTGATGAGCGCGCTGACCGGGTTGGGACCCCAGACGGCGAAGGCGATCTGGAGTACGAGCAGCAGGAGCGCGTAGTACACGATGCGGGACGCGATCGTGCTCGCGTCGTACTTGCTGCGCTGGAACGCGCGGCCCATCCCGCCCCGCTCGATGGCGCGGTCGAGGCCGACCCGCTTCAGCGCCTTGTGGACGATCCGGCGGATGAAGCGCGCCACGATCCAGCCCACGAAGAGGATCGCCAGGAAGGCGACCGCCTTGGGGAGGAAGACGAACACGGATCTCCACATGTCGGTGAGTGCGCCGTCGATGTCGACTTGCCGCACCGCCAAGGGCTCGGACATTTGGTGCCTCCAGTAGGCAGAACGTGCGTTCCGATATTGAGCGTCAACTCAGATCATGCACCTCCTTGTAGGCATTTAGCCGGCTTTTCGGACAAAAGCCGTGTCGCGTCCTGAACACTTCCGGAAATGGAGGAAGCCCGCCCATCGAGGCGGGCTTCCTCGGGATGGGTCAGCGAAGGCCGTTGCGGATCGCCACGCCGTACTGCCAGACCAGTGCCACCGTGTCGATGCGGCGGCCGAGCTCGCGGGCCAGGAGGATCGCGCGCCAGTCGAAGGACTGGATGGTGACCCGGTCGACCAGGCCCGCCTTCCGCACAGACAACACCAGAAGGCGCGTGAAAACATCAAAGGGCGCGGTGTCGGCCACGGTCGGGCTGATCTTGGTTTCGATGTTCAGCCGCACGTCGCTCCGGTGCGCGTGCTCAGGGTGAACAGGAAGCTGACTACTCGCAGGGGCGTCCGTCGATCGCGCAACCGGTGGGCTCACCGGCCAGCAGCCCCGGCACATCGAACGTGAACGCGACCGCCCCGCCCGCCGCCAGCTCGCCACTCCCGGCCATCGGCGTGAAAATCACGAGCGCGCCATCCTGCCGCGCCACCGCACCGTCGACGCTCTCCACGCGCTGGCCGGCGGGCAGGCTGAGCGTGACGGTCCAGCCGGTCGCCGCGCCCTCCCCGCGGTTGTCGATGGTGACCTTGCCCCGGTAGCCGGTGAGCCCGAGCAGCCCGGTGTTGGCCGTTCGCTCGTATCGCGCGACCAGCTCGGCCGCCGCCGGCGGGGGCGCGCTCGACGCCTCTGGCGAGGGCGGCGCGGTGCCCGCCGGCTGGCTCTCGCCACCGGAGGGCGTGTCCGGCCGCTCGCCGCCGCCCGGCGCGGTGTCCGGCGCCGGCTCGACCGCCGGCCCGGCCTCCTCCGGCGGCGGCAGCTCGCCCGGCTCGGACGCCCCTCGCTCCCCCGCCGCCTCGACCGTCGGCAGCGGCAGCGGCACCTGCCCGGTCGGCGGCCGGTTGGCCGCCACCACGGCGAAGGCCCCGCCGACGATGGCCACCGCGGCCACCACCACGAACGCGACCGCAAGACCCACCTCGGTGCGGGTCCACGGCGGTCGGCCTTCCTTACCGGGTACGGGCCGCGCGTCACCGGCCCTCGGCGATCCGTCGCCCCCGGTGCCCCGATCCCCGCCCCCGGACACCGGCGGCTCCGCCGGACCTCCGCCGCCGCTCGCGTTGTCACCGCTCGTGTTTTCGGCGCTCGCGGTGCCGGCGCTCGCGGTGTCCCCGGTGGTCGGGTCGGCGGTGGTCGGGTCGGCGCTGGTCGGGTCGGCGCTGGTCCTGCCGCCGCCGGCTCCTCGGCTGCGCGGGGCGACCGCCGGCGCGCCGCTGACCAGGCCGGCGCGCTCGGCGGCGGAGGCGCGGCGCGGAGCCGGCACGCGGTCGAGCGCGGGGGCGCGATTGGGCGCGGAAACCCGGCCCGGCTGACCGCCGCCGGCCTGCTCCGCCGGCTCGACCGCTGCCGGCGCGCCACCGCTCGGCGCACCACCGCCTGAGGTGCCGCCGCCCGTGGCGGGGCCAGGCGATGCGGGGCCGGCTGTGGCGGGGCCGGTCATGCTGTCGTCGAACTGCTGGAACTGTGCGACGTATCCCATGACGCCGGCGTCGCGCTGGCGCGGGATGGACGCCTCGACCGCCTCTTGCGTCGCCTTGGGATCTGCCGTCACGCCGCGACTATATGTGTGCAGCTCATATCGGGCGCAACCCCCTAATCGCCAAGACCGGCCCGGGATCGCGGGCGGTCTTGGCGACCTCGCGCGGCCCCGGCCCGCCTACCAGCAGAGGCAGAACGGATGGCCGGCCGGATCGGCGTAGATCCGGAAGCTCACCTCTTCTTCCTCCTGCAACGGCAGCGGGCGGGCGCCCAGCGCGAGTGCCTTGGGCTCCGCCACGTCGATGTCGTCGACCGTGATGTCGAGGTGGAACTGCTGCGGATGGGCCGGGTCGGGCCAGCGCGGCGGCACGTACTCGGGCGCCTCCTGGAAACTCAGCGTGGTCGCGCCGTCGCTGATGTCGATCCAGCCGCCGTCGACCCGCGTGATCGGCAGGCCGAGCAGCTCCGAGTAGAACCGCGCCAGCACGTGCGGCTCGGGGCAGTCGAGCACCACTGAGGACAAACGACCGATCATCACGCTCTCGCTTTCTCTCCTGCTTTCCGGACCGCCCGATGATGCCTCCGGGGTACGACAGTCTCCCGATTGGTGTGATCGTTGCCGTACGGTGACCGTTTGCCGATGTCCCGGTGAAATGACCGGCCAGTACCGTGGCCGGTAGGCGAAAACCACACCCGCTTGGGGAGGGCACGGCGTGGTCGGAGCGTTGGTCCGCACCCGGGTCGCGAGCAACGGCAGCATGGTCGTGCAGGTGCGCGGCAATGTCAGCGAGGCGGCCACGGCACAGTTGCGACGCGCTCTCCGGCATGCCCTGCTCCGGGTCCGCTCCCCTCGCCTCGTCGTCGACCTGCGCGATGCCGGCTGGGTCGACCCGCTCGGCGTGGGCGCCGTGGTGGCGGGGTGCGACGTGGCGGGCGACCGGGCGGTCTCCGTGGTCGTGCACCGGCCCACCAGCGTCGTCGCCCGCCGGCTCCGCGCCGCCGGCCTGCCCGGGAGCGCCCTGCTGCACCGCTGACCCGCGCAGAAGAGATCCACGCACATCTATTTTTTCGAAACGCGGTGAACGCGGTTCGACGCGGGGTCTTCACATCCGCGCAACATGGCCGTACGGTAATCGATGTCCATGGGAGCGCTTCCAACGAGGAAGCTCTATGCCGGAAAGGAGTCCCCGCATGCGCAGGAGATCCGCGCTCTCCGCCATCGGCGCGGCTGCCGCCGCAGCATTGGCCACAGCGACGGCGGTGGGCGTCGGGCTGCTGCAGCCGCAGGCCGCGTCCGCCGCCGATTCCGTTTTCTATGTGGATCCGGACACCAACGCCGCCCGCTGGGTCGCCGCCAACCCCAACGACTCGAAGACGGCGGTCATCCGCGACCGCATCGCGAGCGTGCCACAGGCGCGGTGGTTCACGACCACCAACACCTCCACGGTCCGCGGGCAGGTGGACGCCTTCGTCGGCGCCGCCGCGGCGGCCGGCAAGATCCCGATCCTGGTCGTCTACAACGTCCCCAACCGCGACTGCGGCGGCGCGAGCTCCGGCGGCGCCCCCAGCCACCAGGCCTACCGCGCGTGGGTCGACGAGGTGGCGGCCGGGCTCAACAACCGCCCGGCGACCATCATCCTCGAGCCCGACGTGCTCGCGCTGATGAGCGACTGCCAGAGCGCGGCGCAGCAGGCCGAGACGTCCGCCTCGATGGCCTACGCGGGCAAGCGCCTCAGGGCCGGCTCCTCCCAGGCCCGTGTCTACTTCGACGCGGCCCACTCGGCGTGGCTCTCGGCCAGCGAAAACGCCCGCCGGCTGGTCGCCGCCGACATCGTCAACAGCGCGCACGGCATCTCGCTCAACGTCTCCAACTACCGGGCCAACTCTGAGCTCATCCCCTACGGCAAGAGCGTCCTCGCCGCCATCGGGGCGAGCAACCTCAAGATGGTGCTCGACACCAGCCGCAACGGCAACGGCCCGGCCGGCTCGGAGTGGTGTGACCCGCCGGGGCGCGCGATCGGTGTGCCGAGCACCAACAACACCGGTGATGCGGCGGTCGACGCGTTCCTCTGGATCAAGCTGCCGGGCGAGGCCGACGGCTGCATCGCCGGCGCCGGCCAGTTCGTGCCGCAGCGCGCGTACGACCTGGCGATCGCGGCCGGACCGGTCACCACCCCGCCGACCACCAGGCCGCCCACTACCCCGCCGACCACTCCCCCCACGACGCCGCCCACCACGCCGCCCACGACCGGGCCGACCACGGGCCCGCCGCCCACCGGTTCGTGCAGCGTGGTCTACGTCCCCAACCAGTGGAACGGTGGCTTCACGGCCGACGTGCGGATCACCAACCGGGGCTCGGCGGTGACCAACTGGACGCTGCGCTTCACGGTCGGCTCGGGCACGCGCCTGACCAACGGCTGGAACGGCACCTGGAGCCAGTCCGGCACGCAGATCACGGTCGGCAACGCCGGCTGGAACGGCTCCATCCCCACCGGTGGCACGGTCAGCACCGGCTTCCAGGGCACCGGCACCTTGGGCACGCCGACCGCGATCACCCTGAACGGCAACGCCTGCACCTGATGTACCTCTCCTGAAAGGGTGGCCCCGCGCGGTGTGGTGCGGGGCCACCACCAGGTCCCTCCAGATTGGACGGTGCCGACATGACCGCCGACCTCACCGCCGCCCCCGAGGCCGACACCCCGCCGCGCAGCCGTGGCCGTGCCCGGTGGATCGCCGTCGCGGTGGTGGTGGTCGCCGTCGCCGTCGCGGCGGTGTTGCTGCGGGTCGTCGGCACCGGTGGCTCGTCCCGCCCGCCAACGCTGCAAAACCAGCTCGCCGACCGGGTCGCCGCCATGTTCGAGCAGGCCACTCCGACCGACCACCACCGACACGGCCACCACACGGTCGGCGAGAGCAAGGTGCTGTGCGCCGCGAAGACGCTCGGCTTCGAGCCCACCAGCGCCACCACCGTCGCCGAGGTGCGCGTGTTCTACGGCTACCACTTCTGCGCCGTGATCGAGCCGGGCCGGCCGTGGGACTACGCGCAGAAGCTCTCCGGTCCGCTGTCGGTGGAGCTGACCGAGCCGCCGGTGGTGAAGGTCGCCGAAGGTGGCCTGGGCTTCCCCGACCGGGTCCGGGCGATCATCCCGGCGCCGTACCAGGAGGCGGCGTTGCAGGAGCTACTCGACGAGGACCAGATGCGCGACCTGCGCAAACGCTTCGACGCGGAGGCCGCCAAGGCCTGACCCGCCAGGCTACGGGCGGAGCAGCACCTTGATCGCGCCGTCCTGCTTCTTCTGGAACATGTCGTACGCGCGCGGCGCCTCGGCCAGCGGCAGCCGGTGGGTCGCGAACGTGTCCACGCCCAGCGGGTCGTCGTCGCGGGCCAGCAGCGGCACGATGTCGTCGACCCAGCGCTTGACGTTGGCCTGGCCCATGCGCAGCTGCACCTGCTTGTCGAAGAGCGTGAGCATGGGCATCGGGTCGGCGGCGCCGCCGTAGACACCGATCAGCGAGATCGTGCCACCGCGGCGGACGATGTCGATCGCCGAGTACAGGGCGGTGAGGCGGTCGACGCCGGCCCGCTCCATCACCTTGGTGGCCATCGCGTCGGGCAGGACGCCGGCCACCTGCTGGGCGAGCTTGGCGGCGGTGGAGCCGTGCGCCTCCATGCCGACCGCGTCGATGACGGAGTCGGGGCCGCGGCCGTCGGTGCGACCGCGGATCTCCTTCGCCAGGTTGTCGGTCTCGCGCAGGTCGATCACCTCGATGCCGCGGGCGCGTGCCCGGTCGAGGCGCTCGGGCACCAGGTCGACGCCGATGACCCGGCCCGCGCCGCGTTGCACCGCGACCCGCGCGGACATGTCGCCGACCGGACCGAGGCCGAGCACGACCACGCTGCCACCGGGCGGGATGTTCGCGTACTCGACCGCCTGCCAGGCCGTGGGCAGCACGTCGGAGAGGTACACGAAACGGTCGTCGGGCGGCCCCTGCGGCACCTTGATCGGCGTGTACTGGGCCTGTGGCACGCGCAGGAACTCGGCCTGGCCGCCGGGCACCTCGCCGTACAGTTTGGTGTACCCGAAGAGCGCGGCGCCCATCCCGGTCTCCCGCACCTGCGTGGTCTCGCACTGTGTCTGCAAGCCCTGGCCGCACATGTAGCAGTGCCCGCAGGAGATCTGGAACGGGATCACGACCCGGTCGCCGGGCGCCACCGTGCGCACCTCCGGGCCGACCTCCTCGACGACGCCCATCGCCTCGTGCCCGAGCACGTCGCCCTTGCCCATGAACGGACCCAGCACCTCGTAGAGATGCAGATCCGAGCCGCAGATGCCGGTCGATGTGACGCGGATGATCGCGTCGTTGGGCGCCGCGATGGTCGGATCGGGCACGCTGTCGACGCTCACCTCGCGGCGCCCCTGCCAGGTAACTGCTCGCATGACAGGAACCTTCCCCGGGTCGTACCTCTCAAACACCGCCTCGACGGGCGCGGGCCCGGCGCTTGCCCTCGTGCATCGCCTGCACGCGGGCGATGGGGATCGTGTGTCCCTCGGCGACGAGGTCGTCGGGAAGCCGTTGCGGCGCGGGCATCCGCTCCGCCCACGGGTCGGCGTCGCCGAGCAGCCCGGGGGCGGTGTGGACGGTGAAGTCGGCGGGCTTGACCCGGTCGAGCTCCTCCCACGCGACCGGGAACGACACCGGGAGCCCGGGCCGCAGCCGAGGGCTGTACGCCGCGACGACCGTCGCGCCACCGGCCCTTGTGGAGTCGAGGAAGACCTTGCCCGCCCGGTCCCCCTTGATGAACGCGGTGGTGGCGATCGCCGGGTCGATCCGCTCGGCGCGGGCGGCGAGCGCGCGCGTGGCGGCCGCCACGTCGACGATGTCGACCGACTCGTCGACCGGTACGAAGATGTGCACGCCCTTCGATCCGCTGGTCTTCACCGCGCCCGCGAGCCCCGCCTCGGCCAGCGCCTGCCGCACGAGGTGGGCGGCGGCCACCACCTGGTCGAACGCCTCGCCCTCCGGCGGGTCGAGGTCGAGGATCAGGTCGGTGACCGCGTCCCACCGCTCGCCGCGCGTGAGCGCCGGATGGTATTCGATCGCCCGCTGGTTGCCGAACCACAGCAGGGTGCGGCGGTCGTTGCAGAGCGCGTACCGCACCTCGCGCTTGGAGGCGTCGGCCCAGCGCGTGACCGTCTGGACCCAGTCGGGCGTGTACTTGGGGACGTTTTTCTGCATGAACGCGTCCTGCCCGCGCAGGATCCGGATCACCGACAGCGGGCGGTCGCGGAGCACCGGGATGATGCGGTCGCGCATCGCGTCGAGGTAGTCGACGAGGTCGCGCTTGGTCGCGCCGGCCCCCTCGAACAGGGGCTGGTCCAGGTTGGTCAGTGCGACGCCGTCCCGCTCCTCATCGGCTCCCATCGCCCCACCCTGCCATCACTTCGCGGAGCAGGTCCAGGTTCTTGCTGATCACGGCCGAGACGCCGAGCTGGCGGGCGTGCGCGAGCGCGGCCGGCGTATCGACCGGCCACACCATCACCACCTCGACCGACTCGCGCAGCTCGGCGACGACCGCGGGGCTGAGCAGCTCGCGGCGGATCGAGACGCCGTACGCGCGGCGCCGCCGCACTCGCGCGCGCAACTGCCGCAGCATCACGCGGTTGCTCGCGGAGAGCACCGGCCGCACCGGGTCGTCGAACGAGTCGAGCATCCCCCACTGCTTGGTGCACACCGTGATCGGCGCGTCCGGCGCCACCTCGCGCAGCAGCGCCGCGACGCGCGGCGCCAGCGCCGCCGCCGGACCCTTCAGGTCGAGCATCAGGCGATGGTCGCCCTCCGCCGCGGCCAGGACCTCGTGCAGCTCCGGGAGTACGGTGGCGCGCCGCCGCACGAGCATCCACTTGTCCCACAGCAGACCCGGGCCGAGGGTCTTGAGATGGCGTACCTCCAGCGCGCCGCGGAAGAGGTGGATGTCGGCCTCGACCAGGTCGACTCCGGCGTCGAGCGCGGCCCGGAGACCGGCCTTGTCGTTACCGGCGCGGTGGGCGATCGCCATGAGCGGGGGCATGGCTCACCGTAACCCGGTCGCGTTTGTCCGATCCGGCCACGGGGAACCGCACCAGGTGACACGCTGGTGCCGAACAGGTCCGAGGAGGCTCTCATGACCACATCCTGGACAGGGCCGCCGGTCGGTGGGGAGCAGTCGTCCGCCCGCCCCACGGTCACCGTGGCCAGCTACCCCGACTACCCCTCCGCACAGCGCGCGGTCGACTACCTGTCCGACAACCAGTTTCCGGTCCAGCGCGCCGCCATCATCGGCACCGATCTGCGGCTGGTGGAAAACGTGCTGGGCCGCATGACCGTGGTCCGCGCGGGCCTGGCGGGGGCGGCCACCGGCGCCTGGTTCGGCCTCTTCATCGGCCTGCTCTTCGGCCTCTTCAGCGAGTCCAACTGGGTCGGCGTGATCATCGCCGGCGTGCTGATCGGCGGCGTGTGGGGCGCGGTCTTCGGCGCGATCGCCCACGCGTTGACCGGCGGCCGCCGCGACTTCACCTCGACCAGCAGGCTTCAGGCCGCGCAGTACGCGGTGACCGTCGACGCCGAGCACGCCGACACCGCCCGCCAGCTCCTCACCCGCCTCAACTGGCAGGCCAGCGGCGCCGGCTAGGCGTGGTGGTACGCCAGCTCGCCGGCCTCGATCGGGTCGGCGAGCCGGTTCTCCTCTGGGGCCAACGGACAAGCCCACCGATCACTGAAGGCGCAGCTCGGGTTATACGCATAGTTGACGTCGAGCCGCACCCGGTCGCCGGCCAGCGGCACCACGCCCCGGCCAAAGGTGCCCTTCACGGTATCGGTGAGGTAGCGCCCCGCGCCGTACGTCGTCGACCCGTACGTGCCGTCGCGGAACGGCAGGAAGAGCCCGCCCCCGTACGCCTCGATCCAGAAGAGCGTCAGCGGACCCCACGGCGTCAGCGCCCGGGCAACCCGCCGATATCGCACCGCGCCATCTGGCCCACCGGTGTCGATCTCCAGCGTGCCCTCCGCCGGTTCCAGGGGCACCTCGACCACCGCGGTCGGGTTCTGCGGAAAGTACCGGAGACCGGCGAAGGTCGCGCGCTCGCGCGGCGGTATTGGTGACTGTGGATGTTCGGCATACAACCGGTCGCGGGCCACGCGGAATTCGCCCAGGTCGAGCCCGGAGAGGTACATGCGCGCGACCTGCTCGCGCCAGTCCGCCAGATCCAGATCCTCCACGCTTTCGAAGACTAGCCGCCACACCCGTTACCTAATGGGTCCAGGGCGACGGCGGTGTTCATCGCAGGGTGAGCGGGATCGCTGACTCGACGCGGGTGAGCTTTTCTGGGTTGCGGACGTAGTAGAGGCCGGTGATGCGGGTGTCCTGGACGTGGACGGAGAGGATGCCGTCGAGTTGGCCGTCCAGGCGCAGTACCAGTGATGGGTTGCCGTTGACCACGGTGGGCTCGGCGGTGAGGATGCTGTCGACCTTGCCGATGCCGGTGACGAACATGCGGGCCACCTTGTCGGCGCCGATGACGGGCCGCAGCGCGGCCTGTTTGATGCCGCCGCCGTCGGCCACCAGGACGACGTCTGGGGCGAGCACGTGGAGCAGGCGTTGCAGGTCCCCGGTTTCGATCGCGTGCCGCAGTGAGTCCAGTGCTGCCCGGGTCAGGCTGGCCGGGACCACCTGGCGCGGGCGGCGGGCGTCGACGTGCTGGCGGGCGCGGTAGGCGATCTGGCGGACCGCTGAGGAAGTTTTGTCGAGGGCGGCGGCGATCTCGTCGTAGCTGATGTCGAAGACTTCGTGGAGGACGAACACGGCGCGTTCGGTGGGCGTCAACGTTTCGAGGACGAGCATGAGCGCCATGGACATGCTTTCGGCGAGTTCGACGTCGTCGGCCACGTCCGGTGTGGTGAGCAGCGGCTCCGGCAGCCAGGAGCCGACGTACGCCTCCTTGCGGCGCCGCATGCTCCGTAGCCGATTGAGCGACTGTCGGGTGGTGATCCGCACCAGGTAGGCCCGCTGGTCGCTGACCCGCGCCAGGTCGACTTTGACCCAGCGCAGCCATGTTTCCTGGAGGACGTCTTCGGCGTCGGCCGCCGATCCGAGCATCTCGTAGGCGACGGTGAACAGCAGATTCCGGTGGGCCACGAAGGTTTCGGTGGCGGGGTCGGCGGGCGGTGTATCCACGGCAAGACCTTCAATTTTCGATGGTCGGTTCAGCGGGCAGCGAGCGCCTGAAGCCGCTGATTACGGCTGTCGTCCCGGAACTTCCAGGTGTAGGAGCCTGGCTTGTGCGCCTCATCCGCCAGGTGCCCGATCAGGCCGGAAAAACTGCTGCTCTTGATCTTCGCGCCGAGGAAGCCGCCGACAGCGAAACCTTTGGCAATGTCGTTCTTCGAGGCGATCTGTACGGTGGCGACGCCGTGCCCCAGGCTGACGCACTGCCCGAAGAATCCGATGGCGATGGTCTTGGGCTGTCCGCCCCCGATCCGCGCGAGCACCGTGTCGGCCGCATGCGCGCCGAGTGGATTGGCGGCCTGGCAGCTCATCCGCAGTGGCATGTCCGACGGTGCGGCCGAGTCCCCGGCGGCGACGATGCGGGCGTCGTCGATGCTGGTGAGTGTCTCGTCGGTCAGCAGGCGTCCGGCCGTGTCGGTAGTGAGCCCGCTGCGGGCGGCCAGGTCGGGGACGCTGAGCCCGGCCGTCCAGATGGTCACCGTGCTGGGCAGCTCGCGACCATCGGCCAGCAGGACGGCTTCGCGGCGCACCGCGGTGACCTTCGCACCAGGACCATCGATGATGGTCACCCCGAGCTTGGTCAGCCGTTTGGCGAACTTGCGGCGGATCCGGGGATGCAGATACGGGTGCAGTACCTTGCCGCAGACGAGCGTCACGGTTCGGCCCTCTGCTGCCAGCTCGGCGGCGACCTCGATGCCTGTCGCGCCGGCTCCGACCACCGTCACCACGGCCATCGTCGGTGTGGTGTCGAGCACCGCCCGTAGCCGCTGTGCCTCTTCCAGGCCGGCCATGCCGTGGGCGTACTGCGCTGCTCCGGGCACACTCGGGACTGCGCTGCCGCTGCCCACCGCGTAGACGAGGTAGTCGTAGGGCACCGTGCCGCCGTTCGCCAACAAAACGGTGCGCCCGGCCGCGTCGATCCGGCTGGCGGTGTCGACCACCAGCCGCACGCGGTCGGCCAGGATGTCGTGGTAGCGAACGACCGCGTCGCCGGTTGCGCCGACGAGCTGGTGCAGGCGGATGCGGTGAACGAAGTTGGGCCGCGGGTTGATCAGGGTCACGCTCACGTCGTCGCGCTGGGTGAGGCGGTTGGCCGCCATGACACCGGCGTATCCACCGCCGACCACGACCACCCTGTTGTTGTCCGTCATCGGGTCTCCCTCGTACCTCGGTGTTCAGCCACAAGACACCGCTCGAGGAGCTGGCATAACGGCTCGTGAGACGGGTCACTCGGCCCCGGCTCACGCCCGACGTTCGGCTGACAAATTCTCCAGACGCCTCGGCGTCCGGTCACCACTGGGTGATCAGCGGCCTGTCAGGTTCGTGCTGCCGCGAGGCGGGCGAGGCGGATGGGCGCGCTCTCCGCGGAGTTGTGCGGAACAGCACCCCGATCCCTGACAGAAACCGCATGTGGCATGGGCCCTTGTACGGCTAGCTTCGGGAGATCGGCCTGGCCTGCTCGCCTTGCGGGGCTGGCTTCGACCTGCCCGGTACTGGTCCCACACAGCCCTGACCGGGGTCGCCGCCTTCCGTGCCCGACCTCACAGGGCGTCCTGCCGTCCGTGGGAGCGGGCGCTGGCCGGGCCGTGCGGCAGGCCCGGGGCTACTCGATGGGATGGGTCCGGGCGAGATAGGCGCTCAGGACGAGCGTGGCGGCGGCGAGGGCGATGAGCAGCAGCGCCCAGAGAAAGCGGAGTCGGCGACGGTGGAACCACGGCGGTGCGACTGCCCCGCCCATGACGAGCAGCATGGTCAGGCCGCCGAGTACGAGGAGCCGGATGTCGTGCCCGGTAGCGCAGAAGTCGTCGGCACATGCGTCCCACCAGTAGTTGCCGCTGGTCGCCCAGGCGTTGAACCGCCAGCCGGCGATCGCGGCACCGACGACGATCGCGATCGTGGCGAGTACGTCGAGCACCGTCGAGGCGCGGGGAAGGCGGAGTGGCTCGACCTGGGGAGGTTTGTCGGGGTCCCGGACCGTCAGCACCTCGGCTTCGCAATTGGCCTCCTCGGCTTCGCCGCTGGCCACCTTGGGGAGGATCAACCGCCACCCGGGCTGCCAGTGCGGCTCCCGGGCAAGGTAGCCGCCGTCGGCCTCGTCCCCGAATATCTCGCTGACAGCCACGATCCCGCGTGACCCGAAGAGTCGCTGCGCTGCCTCCAGGGCCTTCTTGTCGGTGCCGAGCCGTCCGCACCAGGCTGCGACGGCGGCGTGGACCCGGCCGGCCCGCTCGTCGCCGAGGCGGTCATCGAGGACCAGCACGACCGGGGTCCATCCGTCACCAGCGGGGACGACGAACGACGTGCGGTACACCTGCCCGAGCACCGGCGCGGGGTTGGACAGGTAGCGTTGGTGCTGGGCACGGATCTGCTCGGGATGCTCGCGTCGGCCCTGCCGGATGGCGACCACGGCGGCGACGGTGAGCGCGATGGCGACCGCGATCCCGGCCAGTGGACCCCACGGCCGGATTGTGTCGAGGCCGCCTCCGACCGTGGCGCCGAGCGTGCCGAGCGCGGCCGTCGCCGCGAACAGCCCCAGGATGAGCCCGGCGCCGAGGTAGGTCCTGGGCACGTCGACCCGTCGCGCGAAGTCCTCCAGCGTGTCGATGGGCGGCCCCGGTACCCGATCGAGGTCGACGTCGTGCGTGACCGCTGCCCGTGTGGCTTCCGCCCACACCTGATGCGGGTCAGCCGGCCAGGTCGTTCGGTCGTTCATAGCTTCTGATCTTCCACCATGGATGCACGCGGTCGCGGTGGTGGCCCGCGCCCGAGGCGAGCGACGGCGTCGGCCACGGCAGCCTCCGCGGCGGGTTCGAGGGCCGCCGTCGCCTCGTCGAGCAACAGCACGCCGGGACTGGCCAAAGCGGCACGGGGCCAGGGCGAGAAGCTGACGCTGCCGCGCGACATTTGTAGCCAGGGTTCGGCCTTGACCGTTGACCGCCAACCTTGCCCGGCGGCAAGGTGCGGCGTATGGATGTGGCGCAAGGGCAGCATCCTCCCCTACGAAGTGCTCGGCTTGGCGCTGACCGACCCGCGCGAAGCCGAGGAGTTCACCGACGAGGACGTGCTGTTCATCCGCAGGACGCCACGCGAGTTGCGGCGGCGGTCACGGATCGCAAAGTCGTGAGAAGTGGAGGGGTCAGCCTCCACCAGGCATACATGGCTGAGCCTTTCGAGTGACGGTTTGTGACGGTGGGTGGTGTGCGGTTCGGACCGCCACGGCCGGTGATGGGAGACGACGGCTGAGCGGTCGGGTCGTGCGCCGCCGGCTACTGAGAGCGTCGACGACGAAGAGCACGCCGAGCAGGATCACGCCGCTGCCGTGGCGGGTGCGGGTGGTGACGTTGCCGGGGAGGCGCCGTGATCAGCTCGTCGAACTCGGCGGGCATCGTCACCACCGCGCACCCGGCGGGGCCGGAACAGCGAACCGCTGGTGCCCGGCCGACGCTGTCAGGCGTGGATCGCCTTTCGGTCAGTCGCGGAGGTTACGGCGACCTTGCGTGGCTTGGCCTGCTCGGCGATCGGGATCCGGACGAGCAGCACACCGTTGTCGTAGCTGGCCTGGATGCGATCGGTGTCGAGGGCGTCGCTGAGCAGCAGCTGACGGGAGAAGACCCCCAGCGGACGTTCGGACAGGTGCAGTTGCGCGCTGTCGCCGAGCTCGGGGGGACGGCGCTCGGCCCGCACGGTCAGCACGTTGCGCTCGACATCGATCTCGATCGCATCCGGGGCGACGCCGGGCAGGTCGAATGCCACAAGGAACTCGTCGCCGGCACGGTAGGTGTCGATCGGCATCGCGGCGGGCCGGGACCATGTGCCGGACGGATTGCCGGCGAGGAGTGTCTGGGTGAGCCGGTCCAGCTTGTGGAACGGGTCAATGCGCATCAACATGACTTCACCTCCCAATCTGTCAACCAACAGGGTGTCAATGCGCTTACACAATGTTTAGCATGTCATCGTAGCGACGACAAGTCCTGTGTCATCGTTACGACGACAGGATCAGGAGGGTTGTGATGGCTGAGTCGATCGGCGACCGCGCTCTGGCCGCGCTCGCGACCCTCCATGAGCTGCGTGAACTGCTGGACGAATGGGAGCCGCAGCTGATTGAGGTCGCGCGGGCCAGCGGTCTGAGCTGGGCCCAGTTGGCACCGACGCTCGGCGTGGCCAGCAGGCAGGCCGCCGAAAAGCGATACCTGCGACTGCGGCGCGCCGACTCGGAAGAAGCCGGCACCACTCAGGACCAGCGGGTCCAAGCCGTCCGAGACCGCCGGGCCGGCGACCGTGCCGCCACCGCCTGGGCCCGCACACATGGCGCGGACCTGCGACAGCTGGCCGGACAAGTCAGCGGCCTCACCGATCTTGGTGAACAGGCCCAGCCCAGCCTGGACCGCCTACACGACGCCCTCGGCTCCGAAGAGCCCGAAGCGCTTGTGCCACTGCTGGCGGCAACCCACGAACACCTCCCGAACGGCCACAGTGGACTCGCCGACCGGGTCGCAGAGATCTCCCGCGCCAGCGCCCAAGCTCGCCAGCACGGCGAGCAAAGCCGGCGCCGGACCCACCCAAGCGGCTAGCCTCCACAGCCGAAAGGACACCGGCGGCGGCAACGCGACACACGCCCGCTCGCCAGAACCAATGAGCTGACCAGCCTCACGCCAACCGAGCGGTCGTCACCGACGCCGCGGCGGTCCGGGCCGCCGCGAAGCTAGCGCGGGGCCATGCGTCGCTCGGCCGGCGGGATCGGTGACTGTCTGTGCTCGGCGAACAACCGGTCCCGGCCGCGCGGAATCCGCCCAGGTCGAGCCCGGACAGGTACATGCGAGCCACCTGCTCGCGCCAGCCTGCGAGATCCAGATCTTCCACGCTCTCGAACCCTAACCGCCCATCCAACGTATTCACGGCGGATGAGGCACTACTTTGCCCCGGCGCCCCGTCGGCCCACGCTGATACCGTTTGTCCGTGACTTTCCGGACAACCCGATGATCCACACGGTCGGGCTGGTGCTGCATCCACAGCGTGACAGCCGCGCGGCCATGTCGACCATCGGCGCCTGGGTGCGCGGGCACCAGGCGACGCTCCTCGGGCTGCCGGAAGAGGTCGCCCGCACCGACGGAGCCACCCCCGTCCCGGCGGAAAAGCTGGCCGAGCAGTCCGACCTCGTGGTGAGCCTCGGCGGTGACGGCACGATGCTCCGCTCGATGCGCCTCGCCTGCGGCGGGCGCGCGCCGGTGCTCGGCGTCAACCTCGGCCGCCTCGGCTTCCTCGCCGAGATCGACGTGCCACAGCTCCCCGAGGCGCTCTCCGCGATCGACGACAAGCGCTTCACGGTCGAGGCGCGGTCGGCGGTGCGCTCGCGCTTCCGCGACCATGAGGTGCTGGCCTTCAACGAGGTCGCGCTCGTCCGCCGCCCGGGCGGGCCGATGGCCGCGATCGAACTCTTCGTCGAGGGTCACCCGTTCATCCACTACGTGGCCGACGCACTGATCGTGGCGACGCCCACCGGCTCGACGGCATACAGCTTCTCCGCCGGCGGCCCGATCGTCTCGCCGCGCGCGCAGGGGCTGGTCGTGACGCCGGTGGCGCCGCACTCGGCGTACAACCGGGCGCTCGTGCTCTCCGAGGGCGAAAAGGTGACGCTCCGCGTGCTGGCCGCCAGCGGCGACCTGGAGGTCGAGGCCGACGGATCGGTCACCGGCCGCCTCAGCCCCGGCGACACGGTCGAGGTCGCCGCGGTGCCCGGCGCGGCAAAGGTGGTGCGGCTCGGGCACACCACGTTCTACCAGCGGGCCCAGCGCAAGCTCCGGCTCACCGGCTCCACCGAGGTCGACCGCTCCTGGTAGTGCGTGTCCGGCGACACACGGCAGTTGTTTCAGATTTTAAGTAGAGCTACCGTGGAGGCATGGCCGAGCCGCTCTCCCCCACCGAGCTGGCTGGCTGGCGGGCCTACATCGAGTCCAGCCAGCGGCTGATAACCCAGCTCGAAGACGACCTGCGCACCGACAGCGGGCTGACCTTCGCCGACTACCACGTGCTGGTGCTGCTCTCCGAGGCGCCCGGCCAGCGGCTGCGGATGGGCGAGCTGGCGAGCCGGTTGGTCTTCTCGCCGAGCCGCCTGACGTACCAGATCGGCTCGATGGAGAAGCGCGGGCTGGTGGCCCGCGAGAGCTGTCCGGCAGACCGCCGGGGCAGCGAGGCCGTGCTGACGGCCGAGGGTCTGCGCACGCTGCGCGAGGCCGCGCCGCACCACCTCCGCTCGGTGCGCGCCCATTTCGTGGACGACCTCGACGAGACCGAGATCGCCGTCCTGACCCGCGTCTTCACCCGGCTCGGCGAGCGCCTGCGCGCCGAGCACGTGGCCCAGTAAGGAGCACAGACCATGCCAGCCATCACCGTCGACGACGTCCTCGTCCTGCCCCGACTCTCTCAGCTCGACCCGGCCACGACCGAGTTTCGCGCCGTGCGCCGCCTGATCACCGCGCCGAGCGGCTTCGAGGGCGAGGGCTTCCCGGTCCGCCGGGCCTTCGCCGGCGTGCCGCTGACCGAGCTCGACCCCTTCATCCACCTCGACCAGATGGGCGAGGTCGACTACGCGCCGGGCGAGCCGAAGGGCACGCCGTGGCATCCGCACCGCGGCTTCGAGACGGTCACATACATCATCGACGGCGTCTTCGACCACCAGGACTCCAACGGCGGCGGTGGCTCGATCACCAACGGCGACACGCAGTGGATGACCGCCGGCGCCGGCATCCTCCACATCGAGAAGCCGCCGGAGCACCTCGTGGTCAGCGGCGGCCTCTTCCACGGCCTCCAGCTCTGGGTCAACCTGCCCCGCGCGAAGAAGATGAGCCCGCCCCGCTACCAGGACATCCGCGGCCGCGAGGCGAGCCTGCTCACCACGCCCGACGGTGGCGCGCTGATCCGGGTCATCGCCGGCGAGGTCGACGGCCACCAGGGTCCGGGCACGACCCACACTCCGATCACCATCGCGCACGTCACGCTCCAGCCCGGCGCCACGCTCGACCTGCCGTGGCGCAGCGACTACAACGCGCTGGTGTACGTGCTGGGCGGCCGGGGCACGGTCGGCACCGACCGCCGGCCCGTCCACACTGGACAGTTGGCGGTGCACGGGCCGGGCGAGGCGCTGCGGGTCACCGCCGACGCGAAGCAGGACTCGCACACGCCGGCGCTCGACCTGTACGTCATGGGCGGTGAGCCGATCCGCGAGCCGATCGCGCACTACGGTCCGTTCGTGATGAACACGCGCCAGGAGCTGGTGCAGGCGTTCGAGGACTACCAGGCGGGCCGGCTGGGGGTCATCCCCGCGGAGCGGGTCCCGCACTCGGGAGGCGAGCAGCCGCCCGTTTCGTAGGGATTTCGCACGTCCCGGACCGCCGCTTCCGCGCGGTCCGGGGCTGGTTCCTAAAGGGACACGAGGTACATGCCGGCGACGCCGAGCACGACCATCAGCAGCACGGTCAGCAGCAGGCCACGGCCGGCCTCGACAGGCGCCTCGGCCCGCTCGGTGGTGATGGACTCGGTGGTCACTGTGCTACCTCCTGTTGACTTTCCCGCTCGGTCACATTGACGTTATGGCGGCACCCGCACCTGGGTAATCACGGATTCGTGCCGCTGACGAACTGGTTCCTCACCGCGCCGGAACGCGATAACGACGTGTCCGCTATACCCGCCTGGACCGAGGCAAACACCGCCGAGCCGCTGATTCACGGCTCCACCTACTTCGATCGCCTCGTCACCGCCGTCGAGGCCATGTCGGAGGGTGACTACCTCTTCTTCACCGACTGGCGCGGCGACCCGGACGAGCTGATGCGCCCAGCCGGCCCGACCGTCGCCCAGCTCTTCTGCCGGGCGGCCGAGCGGGGCGTGGTGGTCAAGGGCCTCATGTGGCGCTCCCATCTGGACGCGTTGCAGTACAGCGAGGAGGAGAACCGCCACCTCGGCGAGACGATCGCGGCGGCCGGCGGGGAGGTGCTGCTCGACCAGCGGGTACGCCGCGGCGGCTCGCACCACCAGAAGCTCGTCGTGCTGCGCCACCCCGGCCGCCCCGAGCGCGACGTGGCGTACGCCGGCGGCATCGACCTGTGCCACAGCCGCCGCGACGACGCCGAGCACCGCGGCGACCCGCAGGCGGTGCGGATGTCCGTCCGGTACGGCGACCGTCCACCCTGGCACGACGTGCAGCTCCAGGTGACGGGGCCGGTGGTGGGCGCGCTGGACACGTCGTTCCGCGAGCGGTGGGACGACCCGACGCCGCTCGACTTCCACAGCCCGTTGGCGTGGCTGCGCGACAAGGTACGGGGCGCCGACCTCTCCGCCGGGCGGCTGCCGCCCCGGCCGCCCGATCCCCCGCCCACCGGCCGGCACGCGGTGCAGGTGCTGCGCACGTACCCCTCGGTGCGCCCCGGGTACGACTTCGCGCCGGACGGTGAACGCACCGTCGCCCGCGGCTACACGAAGGCGATCCGGCGGGCCCGGCGCCTCATCTACCTGGAGGACCAGTACCTGTGGTCCCGCGAGGTGGCCGACCTCTTCGCCGGCGCGCTCGCCGACAACCCCGACCTGCACCTGATCGCCATCGTGCCCCGCTTCCCCGACGTGGATGGCCGGCTCGCCTGGCCGCCCAACCAGGTCGGACGGGCCAAGGCGCTGGAGGTGTGCCGCCGCGCCGGCGGCGACCGCGTGCACGTGTTCGACGTGGAGAACCACGAGGGCGACCCGGTGTACGTGCACGCCAAGGTCTGCGTGGTCGACGACGTGTGGGCGAGCGTGGGCAGCGACAACTTCAACCGCCGCTCGTGGACCCACGACAGCGAACTCTCCTGCGCGGTGCTCGACGAGACCCGCGACGACCGCGCGCCCACCGACCCGGCGGGCCTCGGCGACGGCGCCCGGGTCTTCGCGCGGGACCTGCGGCTGCGGCTGATGCGCGAGCACCTCGACCGCGCCCCGGACGGCAGCGAGGACGCCGACCTGCTCGACCCGGCGGACGCGGTCGCCGCCGTACGGTCGCACGCGGCGGCGCTGGCGGCGTGGCACGAGAACGGTCGCGGAGGCCCCCGCCCGCCGGGCCGGCTGACGCCGCACGCGCCGGAACGGCTGTCCCGGCTGACCCAACTGTGGGCGGAGCCCGCGTACCGGCTGGTCTACGACCCGGACGGCCGGCCGCGCCGCCACCGCCGCCGCGCGACCTGGTAGGCCGGCGTCAGGTGGCGAGGTGCCACTCGCGGGGTACCCAGATCGGCTGGGCCGGGTCGCCGTCGAGGGCGAGGCGGGCACGCCACGACGGCACGGTCGGGCGGCCGCTCGCCAGCCAGCGGTCGACGAGAGCGGAGGCGCGCTCGGCGTACGGCTCGGCGTGCGGGCCGCTCCCCTCCACCGTGCCGTCCGGCCAGATCGTGGCGCCGCCCGTACCGGCCTCGTCGAGCAGCGCGCAGCCGCCGTGGACCGCGCCCGGCGGCTGGGCGTACGTGGTGCGGGCGTCCCAGGCGCCGAACGCGAACCACATGTCCTGGTAGCGGAAGGCGTCGAGCGGCGGGTCGAAGCGGGCCGGGCGGCTGAGCACCGGCTCAGGCAGGGGGCCGGAGCCGAGCGGATGCGCGCCGAGGTACGGGGCGGAGAGCGGGCCGGCGGCGGGCATGAAGCCAGCCGGGCACACGGCCGCCGCGCCCACGCTGCCGTCGCCGACGCGGGCGACGCGGAACACCGGATGGTGGCCGGCGTGGCGGACCGGGACGAGCACGAAGCCGCCCGGCGCGAGCTGGTCGAGCCAGCGGGGCGCGGCACCGGCGACGCCGACCGTCACGACGACCCGGTCGTACGGCCCGCCCGCCGGGCAGCCGGCGTAGCCGTCGCCGAGCTGGAGGTCCACATCGGACACACCGGCAGCGCGCAGGCCCGCCGCGGCACGCTCGACCACGTCCGGCTGTACGTCCACAGTGGTCACCTGGGCGCCGCAGGCGGACATGAGCGCGGCGTTGTATCCGGTGCCGGCGCCCACCTCCAGCACGCGCGTGCCGGGCGACAGGTCGAGCGCCTCGATCATCGCGGCCATCAGCGAGGGCTGGCTGGAGGAGCTGGTCGCCCGCCCGCCGACCACCTTGGTGACGAGGACGTCGTTGGTGTAGACCGCGTCCAGGAAGCCCTCCGCGTCGGGCGTGACCCACGCGCCCTCACGCCCCTGGAAGCCCTCGGACACGAACGCCTCGCGCGGCACCGCCGCGAACGCCGCCGCCACCTCGGGACGGGTGATGGCCCCCTCGCGGCACAGGGCGTCGACGAACCGCCGGCGCCGCTCGACCGAGGAGACCATCACACCACCGTAAGGCCATCGGGGCCGGACGGCGCGCCATGCGGCGCCCCGCCCGAGCCCCTGAGCAGCGGATCAGGGGGCGGTGTCCCACTCCGGGTTGCCCAGGCCGGTGACCCAGCGCCGCACCTTCTCCACGTCGCCGCCGGCGAACGCGAGGCTGAGCAGGAGCAGGATGCGCGCCTTCTGCGGCAGCAGGTCGTCGCCCGCGATGATCGGCTGGGTCGTGCTGCCCCCGTACACCGAGCCGGAGCCGGTGCGCGTCGTGCTCACGAAGACCACGCCCTTGGCCGCGGCCGCCGTACGGGCCGCGCTCTGCGCCGAGGAGATGCCGCCCGCGCCGGTACCGGCGGTGACGATGCCCTTGACCCCGGCGTCCGCGAACGCGGTGATCGCCTCGCCACCAGCCTGCTGGTAGCCGACCACCACCTCGACCCGGGGCAGCGCCTCGGGGCCGACCTTGGAGAGGTTGAAGGGCGTGTACCACTTGGCGCGGTCGTCGCACTCCTGCACGCGGGAGGGCGCCCGGCCGACCTTGATGTTGCCGCCGTCGATCCAGCCGAGCACGCCGAACTCGCGGCTCTGGAACGTGTCCATCCGGTACGAGCTGGTCTTCGTGACGTCCCGCGCGGCGTGGAACTCGTCGCCGAGCATCAGCACCGCGCCGTAGCAGTACGTGGTCTGGCTGGCGGCGAGCACGATCGCGTTGTAGAGGTTGGCCGGGCCGTCGGCGCCGATGACCTGCGGGCCGTCCGGCCGGAGCGCCGCCCAGGGCCGCATCGCGCCGGTGAGCACGACCGGCTTCTGGCTGCGTACGGAGAGGTCCAGCCAGTACGCGAACTCCTCCATCGTGTCGGTGCCGGTGGTGACCACCACGCCGTCGGAGGAGCGGAGCGCCTTCTCCACCGCGAGGGTGAGCGCGTGGAACTCGGGGATCGTGTAGCCGCCCGAGCCCTTGTTGCCGAACTGCACCGTGCTGACGTCGGCCACCTGCCCGATCTCTGGCTGGAGCTGGCCGACCATGGCCGAGATCTCGATCTGCCCGGAGCGGTAGTCCTGGAAGCTGCTGCGCGAGGTCGCCACACCGGAGATCGTGCCGCCGGTACCGATGACGGTCACCTTGGGCTTCTTGTTCTTGGCGGAGGCGACCGCCTGCGTGTAGGCGACACTCTCGATGTTGGTCAGGGTCTCGACGCCGTCGACCTTGACGGACGTGGATTCGCCTTCCGGCGTGGGGGCCGCGGAGGGGTGGGCCAGCGCGGAGACGACGACGGCCGCGGTGACCGCGGCCGACACGACGGGGAGGAGGAGGGCACCGATGCGCGTAAACGATCTCTTCGGCATGCGGAGGATCGTGGAGGCGGTTCATTTCAGCGGCGTTGCCGCCGCATTGCACTGGTTGATCAAGTATCAGCTTGATCTAGTATCAGCCGCTGAGCGGCTGCCACCACGCGTCCACCACCGGCGGGGCCGCCACGTCGACCCGCTCCCCCGGCCGTGGGATCGCGACCCGCACGTCAGCCGCCTTCGCCTCGCGCCACAGCCGGTCGACCGGCTCGCTCCACGAGTGGTACGAGAGCACGAACGTCGCCCAGTGCACCGGCATCAGCAGCCCGGCGCGCAGGTCGACGTGTGCCCGCACCGCGTCCTCCGGCGTCATGTGGATATCCGGCCACGCCGGGCTGTAGGCGCCGATCTGGACCAGGCTCACCTCGAACGGGCCGTGCTTCTCGCCGATCGCCGCGTATCCGTCGAAGTAGCCCGAGTCGCCCGTGTAGAAGACCTTCCGGCCGCCGCTCTCCACGACCCACGAGCCCCACAGCGTACGGTCGCGGGCGAAGAGCCGGCCGGAGAAGTGCCGCGCCGCTGTGGCGGTGAGCCGCAGCCCGGCGAGGTCGGCGGTGTCGTCCCAGTCGAGTTCGACGATCCGCGCCCGCGGCACGCGCCAGCGGTCGAGGTGGGCGCCCACGCCGAGCGGCACCACGAACGGCGCCTCCTGCGTGCGCACCAGGGCACGCACCGTGGGCAGGTCGAGGTGGTCGTAGTGGTCGTGCGAGATCACGATCGCGTCGACCGGCGGCAGCGCGTCGAGCGGCACCGGCGGCGGATGCAGCCGCTGCGGCCCCACGAACGGGAACGGCGAGCAGCGCTTGCTCCACACCGGGTCGAAGAGGACCCGGCGACCGGCCAGCTCGACCAGGCTGCTCGCGTGCCCGTACCAGGTGACATGCAGGCCCTCGGCGGGCGCCGCACCGGGCGTGACCAGCGGGACCGCTCTGGTGGGTCGGCGCACCTGCTTGCCGAAGAGCAACTCCCGCGCGGCCGCGCGGGCCGTGCCCCGGGGCAGCACGGTGGCCGCCACGGTGTTGCGGAACCGCCCGCCCCGGTACTGCGGGGAACCGCCCACCGTGGCGGCGTCGGGACGTCCACCGAAAACAGCGGGTCCGAACCTCACTGACCAACCGTACGACGGTCACGGCCGGATCTTCGTAAGGCTCCGGTAACCAGGGCCTGCGAGAATGGTCGGCGTGTATGACTTCGACGTGCTCGTGCTGGGCTCCGGCCCCGGCGGGCAGAAGGCCGCGATCGCCGCCGCCAAGCTGGGCCGCCGGGTCGCCGTGATCGAGCGACGTCACATGGTGGGCGGGGTGTGCATCAATACCGGCACCATCCCGTCGAAGACCCTGCGCGAGGCCGTGCTCTACCTCACCGGGCTCAACCAGCGCGAGCTCTACGGGCAGAGCTACCGGCTCAAGGACGACGTCACCGTCGACGACCTCACCGCGCGCACTCAGCACGTGATCGGGCGCGAGATCGACATCATCCGCAGCCAGCTCGCCCGCAACCGTATCCGGCTGCTCACCGGCACCGGCGGCTTCGCCGACCCGCACACGCTCCGCATCGTCGACGACTCCGGCCGCGAGTCCAAGGTGACCGCGGAGAAGATCGTGGTCGCCGCCGGCACGCGCCCGGCACGTCCGTCCTCGGTGGAGTTCGACGACCGCACGATCATCGACTCCGACGGCATCCTCAACCTCGAGCACGTCCCCCAGTCGCTGGTGGTGGTCGGCGCCGGCGTGATCGGCATCGAGTACGCGTCGATGTTCGCCGCGCTGGGCTCGAAGGTGACGGTCGTGGAGCGGCGCGACCGCATGCTGGAGTTCTGCGACCTGGAGATCATCGAGGCGCTCAAGTACCACCTGCGCGACCTGGCGGTGACGTTCCGGTTCAGCGAGGCGGTCGCCTCGGTCGAGCACCACGCGCGTGGCGCGATCGCCGTGCTGGAGAGCGGCAAGCGGATCGCGGCCGACGTGGTCATGTACTCCGCGGGTCGCCAGGGCATGGCCGACCAGCTCAACCTGGAGGCGGCCGGGCTGACCGCCGACGGCCGGGGGCGCATCAAGGTCGACGAGCACTACCGCACGGAGGTGCCGCACATCTACGCGGTGGGCGACGTGATCGGCTTCCCCGCACTCGCCTCCACCTCGATGGAGCAAGGCCGGCTCGCCGCCCACCACGCCTGCGGCGAGCCGGTGCGCGCGATGCACGAGCTCCAGCCGATCGGCATCTACACGATCCCGGAGATCAGCTTCGTGGGGCGCACCGAAGACGAGCTGACCGAGAGCCGCGTGCCCTTCGAGACCGGCGTCTCCCGCTACCGCGAGCTGGCCCGCGGCCAGATCATCGGCGACTCGTACGGCATGCTCAAGCTCCTCGTCTCCCCCGACGACCACACGCTGCTCGGCGTGCACGTCTTCGGCACCGGAGCCACCGAGATCGTCCACATCGGCCAGGCGGTGATGGGCTGCAAGGGCACGATCGACTACCTGGTCGACACGGTGTTCAACTACCCGACGCTGGCCGAGTCCTACAAGATCGCGGCGCTCGACGCGATGAACAAGATGCGCAGCATCGACCGCCTCCGCACGTAGACCGCCCTCCGGTCGCGCCGCTACCGGCAGAGATTTCGAGCTACCGCGATGTCCGCCGCGCTCCAGACCGCTGCTCCCGCGGCCTCACCCTCCGCGACACGGCTTCCTGCCGCCGCCAGACCAGGAGGGCGGGCTCGACCCGCCGTTTGTCCATAGTGGACCCGCGATGGGACCGCGTCCTGATGCCGGTCAACCGTCTCGGTCAGGGCGCGGGGTGGATGGCTGGCGGCAGTGGGCGGCGGTGCACGATGTCGAGGCGGGAGACCGCCCTGGTCAGCGCCACGTAGAGCAGGCGCGGCACGAGGTCGGCCGGCTCGACGAGCACCACATGGTCAAACTCGAGGCCCTTCGCCATGGCCGGAGGCAGCACCGTGACCCGGTCGCTGTCGGATACGAAGGGCTCGCGGGTGAGCACACCTACCGAGCCTTCGTACGCCAGTGCCTCGCGTACCGCCGCCGCCGTCGCCGCCGGGAGGTCGTCGCTCCGGCGTACTCGCACCGAGCCCTCGCCGCGTACCGCCCGGGTCGGCGGCACGTCCACGTCGAGGGTGGCGAGCAGCCGGTTGGCCAGCGCGAGCACGGCGCCCGGCACGCGGAAGCCGGCGGTCAGCGCCACCAGACGGGCGTCGGGCTTGCCGAGGTGGGTCAGCTGCTGCGACCAGTTCGTCGCTGCCCACGGCGCGGTGCCCTGGGCGAGGTCGCCGAGCACGGTCAGCGAGCCGTGCACGCTGCGGCGGGCCAGCGCGCGGCACTCCATCGGGGAGAGGTCCTGGGCCTCGTCGACGATGATGTGCCCGTACGTCTCGGGATGGTTGATCAGCCCGGCCACCTCGTCGAGCAGCACCAGGTCGGCGGCCGACCACCTGGTCGTACGCCGGGTGATCGCCTCCTGCTCGGCCGGCGTCAGGATGCCGTCGGCGGCCTCGGACGGGTCGCGGAGCAGCGCGGACACCACCTCCTGCGGGCGTACCGCGGGCCACACGCGGTCGAGGAGGTCGCGGACCGGGCGGGAGCGGCCCATCCGCTGCACCCAGGCGGCGCCCGGCGCGTACCCGCGCGCCTCGGCCTGGCGCCGCAGCAGCCCCACCACGCGGGAACGCAGCCGCTCGCGGCCGATGCCGTACGGCAGCGACTCCTGCCAGACCTCGTCGATCAGGCGGCCGAGCGCGTGCTCGGAGACCCGCCAGCGGGCCGAGTCCTCGGCGACGGTCAGCGGACCGGCCGGCTCGCCGAGGCGGGCGTAGAGGGCGCGGGCGAGCACGGCGGCCATCCGCGCGTCGTGCTTCACGATCGCCGCCGCGTCGGTGTCGGTGGTGGAGACCGGCCGGCGGGCGAGCAACTGGTCGAGCGTGCGCTGCGCGACGTCTACCTCGCCGAGGGCCGGGAGGACCGCCGAGATGTACCGCAGGAACGCCGGGTTGGGGCCGATGACCAGCACGCCCTCGCGCTTGAGGCGGCGACGGTTGGTGTAGAGCAGGTACGCGGCGCGGTGCAGCCCGACCGCCGTCTTGCCGGTGCCCGGAGCGCCCTGCACGCACACCGATCCGTCCAGACCGGCGCGGACCAGGTCGTCCTGCTCGGGCTGGATCGTGGCGACGATGTCCCGCATCGGCCCGACCCTCGGCCGCTCGATCTCCTCGGCCACGATCCGGCTGGTGCCCTCTTGGCCCTGGCTGAGTCGCTCGTCCTCGAAACCGGTCAGGATGCCCTCGCGCCACCCGTACCGGCGGCGGACCGCGACGCCCATCGGATCGCGGGCGCTGGCCCGGTAGAAGGTGCGGGACACCGGCGCCCGCCAGTCGATGACCATGGGCTCGCCCGCCTCGTCGGCGATGTGCCGCCGGCCGATGTAGTAGGTCTGACCCCCGTGGTCGCCCGCGGTCGCGCCGTCGCCGAAGCGGAGGCGGCCGAAGTACAGCGGTCCGTCCGGCTCCTCGGCCAGCTCTTTGGCGTGGCCGCGGAGCATCCGGCCGAGTGTCTCGGCGGTGTACCGGTCCCCGGCCACCTGCTCGCCGGTGGCGACGCGGTGCCGGGCGAGGTCGAGCATGCGGGCCAGCGCGGCTCGCGCGGCGCCGAGGTACGCCCGCTCCTCTTCCATCGTCACGCGACTAGCTTAACCCAGTAAAGAGTTTGTCCGAGTGTAGTATCGGCTACGTGACCGGCCTCCGCGAACGCAAGAAGCAGCGCACGCACGACACGATCTCCGCGGCGGCGATCTCACTGTTCCTGGAGCGTGGCTACGACGCGGTCTCGGTGGCGGACGTGGCGGAGGCGGCCGAGGTCTCCAAGCCGACCCTGTTCAAGTACTTCGCGACCAAGGAAGACTTGGTCCTGCACCGCATCGCCGATCATCAGGGCGAGGCGGCCCGCGTGGTGCGGGCGCGGCGCCCCGACGAGAGCCCGCTCGCCGCGCTGCGGCGGCACTTCCTCGACGGCCTCGACCGGCGCGACCCGGTGACCGGCCTCAACGACGACGCGCGCGTGCTGGCGTACCACCGGCTGGTCTTCTCGACGCCCAGCCTGGCGGCCCGCGTGGCCAGCTACACCGAGGCGGAGGAGACCGCGCTCGCCGAGGCGCTCGGCGGCGGCCTGACCGCACTGGTGGCGGCGGGGCAGATCGTCGCGGTGCAACGGATCCTGGCCCGCGACAACTGGCGGCGGCTCATCGCGGGACGCTCCGCCGCCGAGATCCACCGGGAGGCCGCGGAGGCCGCCGGCGACGCCTTCGACCTACTGGAGCGCGGCCTTGGCCACCACTACCCCGGTGACCTCGCCGAGGGCTAGCTCCGGACGCCCCGGCGCGGCCGGCACGCGACCCCGGATCACCACCTCGTCACCGTCCTCCAGGAAGGATCGGGTCGCCCCGCCCGGCAGCGACAGCGGCGACCGGCCGCCCTGGCTCAGCTCCAGCAGCGAGCCCGCCTGATCCGGCTCCGGCCCGCTCACCGTGCCGGAGGCGAAGAGGTCGCCGGGGCGGATCGAGGCGCCGTTGACCGTCATGTGCGCGAGCATCTGCGCGGCCGTCCAGTACATCGCCGGGAACGGCGGCCGGGACACGACCGCGCCGTTGAGCTCGACCTCCAGCGCGATGTCCAGCCCCCACGGCGCCAGGCTCGAATCGTCCAGATAGGACACCAACGCAGGCTCGCGCGGAGGCGGCGGCGTCCGCGCGCTTTCCAAGGCATCCAGCGGTACGACCCAGGGGGAGACCGACGTCGCGAAGGACTTGCCGAGGAAGGGGCCGAGCGGAACGTACTCCCACGCCTGCAGGTCACGCGCGGACCAGTCGTTGACGAGGCACACGCCGAAGATGTGCTCGGCCGCGTCGGCGAGCGCGACCGGCTCGCCGAGGCGCGTACCGGCGCCGAGCACGAAGCCCACCTCGGCCTCGATGTCCAGGCGACGGCTCGGGCCGACCTCGACACCGCCGCCGGAGACGCGGCGCTGGCCGTGCGGGCGGGCGATCGGCGTGCCCGAGACGACCACGGTGCCGGAGCGCCCGTGGTAGCCGATCGGCAGGTGCTTCCAGTTGTCCGGCAGCGGCGGTGTGTCGGGCCGGAAGATGCGCCCGACCGCCGAGGCGTGGTGCTCGGAGGCGTAGAAGTCGACGTAGTCGCCGACCTCGAACGGCAGGTGGGTCGCCGTGCCGGCCAGCGGACTGAGCAGCGGCTCGACCACCGGCCGGACCGAGGCGTCGGTCAGCCAGCCGCGCAGCGCGACCCGCAGCCGCCGCCAGGTGGTCGCCGGCGCGGCCAGCAGCGGGTTGAGCACCGGCCCGCTGACCAGTGGCGCGACCTCGGGCAGCAGCCGCTCGCAGGCCGCCGCCAGGTCGAGCGCCAGGTCGCCGATCCGCACCACCAGCCGGGGCGGGCCGCCGGCCGAGACAGCGCCGTAGGGCAGGTTGTGCACGCCGTACGGATGTCCGGCCTCGACGCCGGGCGCCCACGTCACGAGACTCACGCGGCCGACACTAGAGGTTGCCCCGGCGCTGCTGCTCGCGTTCGATGGCTTCGAAGAGGGCCTTGAAGTTGCCCTTGCCGAAGCCCAGCGACCCGTGCCGCTCGATGAACTCGAAGAACACCGTCGGCCGGTCGCCGATCGGCTTCGTGAAAATCTGCAGCAGATAGCCGTCTTCGTCCCGGTCGACCAGGATCTTCCGCTTCTGCAGCTCCTCGACCGGCACGCGTACGTTGCCGATCCGCGCCCGCAGCTCGGGGTCCTCGTAGTACGAGTCCGGCGTGTCCAGGAACTCCACGCCCGCCGCCCGCAGCCGGTCCACCGTGGTCAGAATGTCGTTGGTGGCGAGGGCGAGGTGCTGGGCGCCGGGGCCGCGGTAAAACTCCAGAAACTCGTCGATCTGGCTCTTTCGCTTGCCCACGGCCGGCTCGTTGAGCGGGAACTTGACCCGGTGGTTGCCGTTGGCGACCACTTTGGACATCAGCGCCGAGTAGTCGGTGGCGATGTCGTCGCCGATGAACTCGGCCATGTTGGTGAAGCCCATGACCCGGTTGTAGAACGCGACCCACTCGTCCATCTTGCCAAGTTCCACATTGCCCACGACGTGGTCGAGGGCTTGGAAAAGCCGGCGGCGCTTGGGGAGTGTGGCGGTACGGGCGACGTAGCCGGGCAGGTACGGGCCGTGATAGCGGGAGCGGTCGACGAGCGTGTGGCGCGTGTCCCCGTACGCCGCGATGGCCGCCAGCCGCACGGTGCCGTGCTCGTCGCTCAGCTCGTACGGCTCGTCCAGGATCGTCGCGCCCTGCGATCGGGCGTGCGCCACGCAGGCGTCCACATCGGGCACCTCCAGCGCGATGTCGCTCACCCCGTCGCCGTGCTTGTCGTGGTGCGTGACCAGCGGGCTGACCGGGTCGACCGCGCCCTTGAGCACGAACCGCACGGCGCCGCTGCGCAGCACGTACGCGCAGTGGTCGCGGTTGCCGGTCTCCGGCCCCGAGTACGCGACGAGGTCCATCCCGAACGCCAGCTGGTAGAAGCGGGCGGCCTGGGTCGCGTTGCCGACGATCCACACGATCGCGTCCCAGCCGATCACCGGGAACGGGTCGGCGTGCTCGTCGTACTCCACCAGCCCCACGAGTTGTTTCAGCTGCTCGAGGCTGAGATCCGCGAGCCGCTCGTCATCGGTCAGAACGTGTTCGACGGTCATGACAAACATCTGAACGCGTGCCGGTCGCCTATGCAACTGGCGTATCGTGAGCTAGTCAGGTTGAACAATTCGCACAGCACATCCGGCAAAAAGCTAGGCAGGTTGACTAATGGAGCTGGACGCCCTCGACATCGCCCTGCTGCGCCTGCTCACCGAGCATCCCCGGATCGGCGTGCTGGAGCTGTCCCGGCTGGCCGGCGTCGCCCGCGCCACCGTGACCGCGCGCATGGAGCGGCTGCGCGCCTCCGGCGTCGTCACCGGCTACGGGCCGCAGATCGACCTCGGTGCCGCCGGCTACCCCGTCCAGGCGTACGTGACGCTGGAGATCGCGCAGGGGCGGCTCGACGAGGTGACCGAGCACCTGCTGGCGCTCCCCGGCGTGCTGGAGGCGTACGCGACGACCGGCACCGGTGACGTGCTCTGCCGGCTGGCCGCCCGCTCCAACGACGACCTGCAACAGATCCTGCTCGAACTCAACCGCTCGGCCGGCATCCGCCGTTCCACAAGTGTGGTGGTCCTCTCCACGGTGGTCGCGCACCGCACGCTGCCGCTGCTCACGCAGGGTCCGCGGCGGGGCGCGCACCACGCGCCGTCGTACAAGAATCCGCGCTGATTTCTGTAATCCGGCGGTGGGCCGCGGGTCTCCACATACGGAAGGGTCGGCACCGGCACGCGTGGCGTGCCGTCGGAGGGAGGCAGGCGGATGTCCCGTACCGGTCGGGCCACACCGGACGCCGCGCTGGTCAGCGCGGCGCAGCAGGGCGGCGCGCACGCGCTCGACGCGCTGGTCGCCGCCTCGCTCCCGCTGGTCTACAACATCGTCGGGCGCGCGCTGCGCGGTCACGCCGACGTCGACGACGTGGTCCAGGAGACGCTGGTACGGGTGGTGCGCCACCTCTCCGACCTGCGCGACCCGGGCGCCTACCGCCCCTGGCTGGTGGCGATCACGATCCGCCAGGTGCGCGACTGGGAGCTGCACCGGCGCACCTCGCCCGCGCGGCCGGTCGGCGTCGAGGCGATGCAGGACGTGCCCGACCCCGGCCCCGACTTCGCCGACCTGACCATCGCCCGGCTCGGCCTCACCGACCAGCGGCGCGAGGTGGCCGAGGCGACCCGCTGGCTGGATGCCGACGACCAGGAGCTGATCGCGCTCTGGTGGCTGGAGGAGGCGGGCGAGTTGGAGCGTTCCGACCTCGCCGGCGCGCTCGGCCTCTCCCCCAACCACGCGGGCGTGCGCATCCACCGGATGAAGGAGCAGATCCAGACCGCCCGCACCGTCGTACGCGCGCTCCGCGCCCAGCCCGGATGCGCCGCCCTCCGCGCGGTCGCCACCTCGTGGAACGGCGTGCCCGACTCGCTCTGGCGCAAGCGGCTGGCCCGGCACGTACGCGACTGTGTGGTCTGCGCCCGCACCTCCGGCGACCTCGTACCGATCGACCGGCTGCTGGCCGGCGTCTCGATGCTGCCGGTACCGGCCGCGCTGGCCGGCAAGTTCGGCGGGCCGGCCGCCCCGACGCTGCTCGCCGGAAAGGCGGGCGCGGTGGCGACGTCGGCGAAGGTGGCCGGCGCCGCGGCCGGGTCCAGTGGGCTCACCGTGCCGCTCGCCGCCGCGGCCACGGTCGTGGTGCTGGCGACGGCGACGCTGGTCGGGGTCCACCTCAACCGCTCCCCCGCCCCCGCACCGGCCGCCAATCCTCTGCCCCCGGTCGTCACGACCGTGGAGAGCCCCAGCCCGGCCGCGACTCCCACTCCCGCGCCGACGACCGGGCCGCCGGCCAGCCCGACCGCCACGCCCCGCACCACCACCAAGGCGCCCGCCGCTCCGCCGGCCGCCACGTCGCCCAAGAAGGGCGTGGCGGTCTGGGAGTTCGACGGCGTCAGCCAGGCGCTCGCCGCTTCGAAAGCGAGCTGGTACTACACCTGGAACCCCCGCCACGAGGGGGTCACCACGCCGCGGGGCACGCAGTTCGTACCGATGATCTGGGGCGCCAAGGACGTCAACGACTCCGCGCTCGCGGCGGCCAAGGCGGCCGGGCCGTACCTGCTCGCCTTCAACGAGCCCGACCTGGACGGGCAGGCCAACATGAGCGTCGAGCAGGCGCTCGAGCTGTGGCCCCGGCTCCAGGCGACCGGCAGCAAGCTGAGCAGCCCCGCGGTTGCCTTCGGCGGCGCCGACCCGGGCGGCTGGCTCGACCGGTTCATGTCCGGCGCCAAGTCCCGCGGCTACCGGGTCGACTTCGTGGCCCTGCACTGGTACGGCGGCGACTTCACCACCGCCAACGCCGTCGACCAGCTCCGCCGCTACCTCCAGGCGGTGTACGACCGGTACAAGAAGCCGATCTGGCTGACCGAGTTCGCACTCATCGACTTCTCTGGTGGCGGTGTCCGCTTCCCCAGCCAGGCCCAGCAGGCCGCCTTTCTGACGGCGGCGGCGAAGATGCTCGGCGGTCTCTCGTTCCTGCACCGGTACGCCTGGTTCGGCCTGCCCGCAACCGACAAGGACCAGTCCGGCCTCTTCCGCAGCGGCACGTCCCCGACCGCCGTGGGCCGCGCCTTCGTCGCCGCCCGGTAGCCGTCCCGGCCCGGTCAGGCGCTGTACGCGCGATGCGGCTCACGCCGCCGAAGGTCGCGCTCCGCTCGATGGCCCACCACGCCGACTGGACGCCGTGATCACGAGGGCTCGTCATCGGGGTACTGGAAGACGTCGTCGAGTGGCACCTCGAAGACGCGTGCGATGAGAAAGGCCATCTCCAGCGACGGCGAATAGCGCCCCTGCTCGATCGCGATGATGGTCTGGCGGGTCACACCGATGCGGTCGGCCAGCTCGGCCTGCGTCATTTCCCCGTGGTTGAAGCGCAGCGCGCGGATCGAGTTGGTGACCCGAGTGGGCTTGACCATCAGAAGCCCCGCCGGTAAGCGACGATCTTCGCGATCGACGAGCCGAGCGCCGCCAGGCAGAACGCCAGGTAGATCGCGTTGGCGATCCAGAAGTAGGCGGCCTCGGTCATCGCCAGCACGAGCGGCACCAGCGCGGCGAGGCTCATCACGTGGAAGCCGACCCACTCACCGACCCGGTGGATCTGGCGGTCGCGCTCGTCCTTGCGATCCACGTCTTCGCGGCGGCTGAACATGCCGGCCACGATGTTTGCCACGACGTTGAGCACCATCGCGGCGACGATCGCGGTGATCAG
Source organism: Phytohabitans kaempferiae (assembly GCF_042433955.1). NCBI lineage: Bacteria > Bacillati > Actinomycetota > Actinomycetes > Micromonosporales > Micromonosporaceae > Phytohabitans > Phytohabitans kaempferiae. The sequence continues at coordinate 105,717 of NZ_JBHLUH010000005.1, forward strand.
GGGCCGGATGTAAGCCACGTCGGCGACATCGGTGCCGGCGAGCCGTCGCAGCACCACGACGGCGTAGACCGCCGGCACCGCCACCGCGATCGCCGCGTAGATCCACGCCCGCTTCTCCTCGAAGGACATGACCATGAAGGTAAAGCGAACCAGACACGATGTCAAGTATTCTTAACTCAGCCAAGCTGGGCGTGGCCGTGTGGGGGCGAGTTGGGGCGCGGGCCCACGCCCGGTGGGCCCGCGCCGGTCACCAACTGTGCAGCGTGCCGTCTTCGAGGCGGTTGACCGGCAGCGCCGCCGGCTTGTACGGGTATCGGGCCGCCAGCTCCTCGTCGATGTCGACGCCGAGCCCCGGCTCCTCGGACGGATGGAGGTAGCCCTCCGCGAACCGGTACGTGTGCGGGAAGACCTCGTCGGTCACCTCCGCGTGCGGCATGTACTCCTGGAGTCCGAAGTTGGGGATGCTGATGTCGAGGTGGAGCGCCGCCGCGAGGCAGACCGGCGAGAGGTCGGTGGCGCCGTGCGAGCCGCTGCGCACATGGTAGAGGGCGGCGAAGTCGAAGATCCGCCGCAGGTGTGTGATGCCGCCCGCGTGCACCACCGTCGCCCGCACGTAGTCGACCAACTGCTCGCTCACCAACCGCTGGCAGTCCCAGATGCTGTTGAAGACCTCGCCCACCGCGATCGGCGTGGTGGTGTGCCGCCGGATCAGCCGGAACCCCTCCTGCAGCTCGGCCGGCGCCGGGTCCTCCATCCAGGTGAGCGCGTACGGCTCGAGGCTCTTGCCCAGTCGCGCTGCCTCGATCGGGGTCAACCGGTGGTGCACGTCGTGCAGCAGCTTGAGGTGCGGGCCGAACTCCTCGCGCACGCGGGCGAAGACCGCCGGCACGTGGTCGAGGTAGCGCTCGGTCGACCACACCGCCTCGGTCGGCACGGCGGCGCCGGCCGGCTCGTACACACCGGGGCCGGCGTGCACACCGTACACATCGGAGAGCCCCGGTACGCCGGTCTGCACGCGCACCGCCCTGTAGCCCTGCCGCACGAAGTCGGCCGCGCGCGCCAGCACACCGTCCACCGTGTCCGCGCTCGCGTGCCCGTACACCGTGACGCCCTCGCGCGACCGCCCGCCCAGTAGCTGGTACACCGGGAGGCCGGCCACCTTGCCCTTGATGTCCCACAGCGCGGTGTCGACCGCGGCGATCGCGCTCATCGTGACCGGCCCGCGCCGCCAGTAGGCGCCCTTGTAGAGGTACTGCCAGGTGTCCTCGATGCGCGCCGCGTCCCGCCCGATCAGCAGCGGCACCACGTGCTCGCTCAGGTAGCTCGCGACGGCCAGCTCCCGCCCGTTGAGCGTGGCGTCGCCGACCCCGGTCACGCCGTCTTCGGTGACCAGCTTCAGCGTCACGAAGTTGCGACCGGGGCAGGTGACGATCACCCGCGCGTCCACGATCCTCACCCGAGGTCCTCCTCGCCCGACACGGCGCGCGCGGGCCGCCGCCCACCGCGACGACCCGCGCCCGCGACCCGTCCGCCCGCACGCGAGAGGTCGCGGCTGCCAGAACACTCTTTCCGGAACTGTTCCGGAAGGGAACGTAGCCAAGCGCCGCCCAGGTAGTCAAGCGATGCGATCGTCGCCGGAGGGCGCGGCGGGGTCAGGGCCGGCTGGTCGACTGCCAGCGGGCGGCCAGCGCGGCCCGGCCCTCGCCGGTCAGCTCGCCGTAGAGGCGCAGGCGGGCCATGCCGCCGTCCGGGAAGATGTCGAGCCGAGCGTGCGTCGCCGGCGTCGCGCTCGGGATCGGGAAGCGGTGGCGCGTGTCGGGCTGGAGGCGCGTGCGGGGCAGGATGTCGAACCAGGCCGCCGGGTCGTCCAGGTCGGCCGAGCGCGCGTCGGCGCCGCGGAGGCTGGCCGCGCCGGGCGCGTTGCCCTTGAAGTGGCTGGTGTCGAGCTCGGCGACGCGTACGACGCCGGGCCCGGCCAGCTTGACGACTGCCCAGTCGTTGCCGTCGTCGCGGCGGCGGGCGGTCTCCCAGCCCTCCCCCATCACGCGGGCGAGACCGGGCGCGATGAGGCGGTGCGGCGGGCCGTAGAACATGTTGCTGCACCCCACCACCAGCGCGCCGTGCTCCATCGCCGCGAGGTCGAACACCGCCGGCAGGAGCGCGGGGTCGGGGACCACCTCACCGTGTACGCGCAGCCGCGCCACGCCGCCGTCGGGATGGATGGTGAGCCGCACGTGAGTGCACCGGTGCGGGTCGGTCACGTCGAACTCGTTGCGCGTGTCCCCCGCGAGCGGCGACTTCGCCACCAGCGGCGCCCACGGCGCGGACGACAGCTCCGCAGGGCTCGGATACCCGTCCACGGCGACGCCCTCGACGGCGGCGTACGGCGGGAAGTTGCCGGTGAAGTACGCGGTGTCGACCACCACGCCACGCACGATGCCGGGCGCGCCAAGCCGCACGATCGCCCAGTCGTGACCCGGCTCGCGGCGCCGGCGGGTCTCCCAACCGTCGTAGACCTGACCCTTGGGGCCGAAGGTCTGCGCGGCGAAGCTCGGCGGCGCGTCGGTGACGAGGTTGTCGCGGGCGGCGAAGAACTCGTCGTTGGCAGCCACGACGCTCCCGCCCAGCAGGCGGGACGCGAGGTCGGGCGACAGCCGCCAGCTCATGCCCGTCCTCGCTTCGCCGCGGGCGGGCACGAGGCTCCACACGCGCTGTGCCCAACGATTAGCTCGCTCACGCCGCACCTCGCGACAGCAGCCGCCCTCTCGGCTTGACGCCGTCTACGACCGTGCCGCGCAGCCAGGTGGTGCGGACCTTCCCGAGCAGCGCCCGGCCGTGGTACGGCGTGACCGCGTGCCGGTGGCGCAGCCGGCCCGCGTCGACGACGAAGGCGGCGTCCGGCTCGAAGGCCACCAGGTCGGCGTCGTACCCCACCGCGATGCGCCCCTTGCCGGAGAGGCCGACGATCTCCGCCGGGCGGGCCGCCATCCACCGCACCACGTCGGCGAGGGTGAAGCCGCGGGCGGCCGCCTGCGTCCACACCACCGGCAGGCCGAGCTGGAGCGAGGCGATGCCGCCCCAGGCCGCGGCGAAGTCGCCGGTGTCGGCGCGCTTCAGCTCCGGTGCGCAGGGCGAGTGGTCGGAGACCACGCAGTCGATCGCGCCGCTCGCCAGCCCCTGCCACAGCGCGTCGCGGTTGGCCGCGCCGCGGATCGGCGGGCAGCACTTGAACTCGGTCGCTCCGTCCGGCACCTCCTCGGCGGTGAGCGCCAGGTAGTGCGGGCAGGTCTCGGCGGTCACGGTGGGCGCGTCCACGATGGACGGCAGTGCCTCGGCGGCGGAAAGGTGCAGCACGTGCAGCCGCCGGCCGGTCGCCGCGGCCGCCGCCACGACCGTGCCGACCGCGCCGGTCTCCGCGAGCGGCGGGCGGGAGGCGACGAAGTCGGCGTAGTGCGGCGACGTGGTGGCGGGGGCGATGGCCGCCGGGTCCTCGGCGTGGATGACGAAGAGCGCGTCCACGGCGGCGAGCGCCTCCGCCAGCTCCGGAGGAGAGAGCGGCGGAAACTCCGGCACGCCGGAGTCGACGAGGAACGCCTTGAAGCCGAAGACGCCGGCCTCGTACAGCGCGGGCAGGTCGGCGGCGTTGCCGGGGACGGCACCTCCCCAGAAGCCGGTGTCCACATGACACTGTCCGGTCGCGGCCGCCCGCTTGAGCGCCAACGCGTCGACCGAGACGGTGGGCGGCAGCGAGTTGAGCGGCATGTCCACGATGGTCGTCACCCCGCCTGCCGCCGCGGCGCGGGTCGCCGTGGCGAAGCCCTCCCACTCCGTGCGGCCAGGCTCGTTGACGTGCACGTGCGTGTCGACCAGCCCGGGCAGCAGCGCGACCTCGCCCAGGTCGACGCCGTCGGGCCCGGGCGCGTCGTACGGCTCGACCGCCGCGATCCGGCCGTCGCGCACGAACACCGCCGCGGGCCGCTCCCCGTCCGGCAGCACCGCCCGGCGCGACCGCACCACAAAATCATAGCTCAAGGTCCGCCTCCGAGGGGTCGAGCGCGCCACAGTGGACGCCCCGCGCCAGGAAGCCCTCCAGGGCCCGCGCGGTGGCCGGCTCGTCGAGGATGCCGCCGGCGCGCCGCTCCCGGTAGGCCGCGAGCCGGGCGCGGGCGGCCGGTGCGCCGTCCCGGAAGAAGGCGTACGTCGCCGCGTAGCGGGTCGGCAGCTGCGCCGGATGCAGATCCCAGCCCTGGTAGAAGCCGCGTTCCAGCGACCGGCGCACCAGCCGCGCGTGCAGCGCCCACGCCTCGTGCACCGCCGCGGTGTCGCCCACCGGCAGCACGTTGGTGGAGCCGTCGGAGAGGCGCACGCCGGTGCCGGCCGCCGCCACCTGCATCACCGCCTTGGCGTGGTCGGCCGCCGGATGCTCCAGGCTCTGCTGCGCCGCCGCGATGCCGAGGCCGGCGCTGTAGTCGTACGTGCCGTAGTGCAGCCCGGCCAGGCGACCCCCGGCCGCCTCGATCAGCCGCGCGACCGTGGCCCGGCCGTCGGCGCCGAGCACGGCGGGCGCCGTCTCCACCTGCACCTCGAAGCGCAGCCCGCCGGGCGGCAACCTCAGCGCCTCCTCCAGCCGCCCACACACGACGGACATCGCGGCCACCTGCTCCACCGCGCTCACCTTCGGCAACGTCACCACGAAGCCGGGCGGCAGCCCGCCGTACCAGAACAGGAAGACGGCGAGCGTGCGGACCGCGCGGCGGCGGGTCGGCGCCTCCAGGCTCTTGACCCGCAGCCCCACGAACGGCGGCACCTCCCCGTCGCGCAGCGCGGCGGCGGTGGTCACCGCGTCGGCGTCCTCGGTGGCGTCGTCGCGGATGCCGTAGCCGTCCTCGAAGTCGATCCGCAGGTCTTCGATCGGCTCCCGCTCCAGCTTCGACAGCACTCGCGCGCGAAGCTCCTCGGCGAAAGGCAGTGGCGGATGCGCGTCGAGCGCGGCGCGAGCGGCGTCGCCCCACTCGGCGAGCAGCCCGGTGTGCATCCGGTCGGCCGGCACGTAGACCGTGTGCACCGGCTGCCGCCCGCCCGGATCCCCCGGATACCGCGCGGCCAACTCCGCGTCGACCCCGCCGAGCAAGGTGTCCAGCTCGGCGAACACAGTGTCCAGAAAGGAGTCCGGAAACACTTGGGCTAGCCGGTCAGCTCGTACGCCGGCGAGGTCAGGAGGTCGGCGACGAACTCCCGGGCCGCGTCACTGGGTATCTCGGTCACTCATGAACGTTAACCCCTAGCGGAGCGGTTTTGACGGTCTCCGCTTGGCTTCCTTGGTCTTGCCGCGCTTGCCGCCGCTCTGCGCGACGCCGGTGAGCCGGAGCGCGAGCCCCGGGCACATGTCGACGGCCCGGCGGGCGTCCGCCTCCAGCCAGTTCGGCACCGGAGTGTCGGCGATCGCGGGGTAGCCGTTGCCGTCCAGCCGGATCAGCTCCGGCACGAGGTGGGCGCAGAGCCCGTGCCCGTCGCACCGGGTCCAGTCGACGACGAGCTTGCCGACGCCGCCGGTCGTACCCTCGGTCTCCGGAGAGCTGGAGAGCGGCAGCACGCCCTTGACCCGGCGGCCGCAGCCGTCGTGGTACGCGTGCGCGGCGATGTCCTCGGCGAAGACCTCCAGCGCGGAGAGCGCGAAGCGCGACGTGCCGTCGGGGTGGCTGCACGCGCCGCGCCCCTTCACCACGCCGGCCGCCGCGCGCACGGCCGCCTGGCCGCCGCCCCCCTCGACCAGCTTCGAGACGGTACGCGCGAGGTCGGGCAGGCCGAGTCGGCACGGGCCGCACTGCCCCGCGGACTCGGCCGCCATGTAGTGCATGACCCGCTCCACCTCGCCGAGCGGGCAGGTGTCGTCGGGCAGCGGGACCATGATGCCCGCGCCGAGCGTGCCGCCGACCTCGGTGAGGCTCTCCCGCGAGACCTCGGCGCGGGAGGCGGCCTCCGGAGTGATCCACTTTCCGTGATACCCGCCGAGGAGCAGCCCCTGCCCGGGCGTGGTCCCGCACATGCGCAGGACCTCCTTCAGCGGTACGCCGGTCGGCGCCTCCACCACGCTCGGCTTGCCGTTGGCGGTGATGGTGAGCATGACCGTGCCCGGCTCCTTGGCGGTGCCGACCGCGGCGTACTCGTACGGGCCGATGCTCGCCGCGTACGCGAGCTGGGCGTACGTCTCCGCGTTGGAGAGCAGCGTGGGCAGCCCGTCCACACCGGAGTCGCTGGAGCGCACCTTGCGGCCGGGCGGGATGTGCGCCTCGCCGTTGATGCCGCGGACCAGCGCGCCGCCCTCGCCGGAGATGAACCGGTGCGGTACGCCCACGATCCGGGTCGGCGCGGGCATCCGCCGCTCGGCGAGCGCCTGGCGCAGCGACTCGTGCCCGACGTGGTCCTTCTCCACGCCGATCACGATCTCCTCGGCCTCCAGCGCCCACGCGGCCAGCGAGGCGCCGTCGAGGATCAGGTGCGGCGCACGGGCGAGCAGCACCTTGTCCTTCCAGGCCGCCGGCTCGCCCTCGGTGGCGTTGACCACCACGACGATCGGCTTCTCCTGCCGCATCGCCGAGTCGATGACCGCGCGGACCTTGCGGGCGAACGGGAACGCCGCCCCGCCCCGCCCGGTGAGCTTGATCTGTTCGGCGAGGGAGATGAGCTCCGCGCTCGACATCGGGCGCAGGTCACCGTGGACCTGCTGGTGATCCCAGAGATCCAGGCGCCCGAACTGTTCAAAGCCCGCGGTCAACCGGGCCGGGCCGGCGCGACCGACGGCCGGAACCATCCCTCCGTTCACCTCCCATACCCTTCCCTCGGTCGAGTCCAGTAGGCGTCACGGTCGTCCAGGTCCTCGCCGCCGGCGGCCCGACGGCCGCGCCGCGAGGGCCGCTCACCAGCGTCGGCCATCTCCGACGCCGCGCGCCGCGCACGGCGCGACGGGGCCGGGTCCACCGCCGGCGGGTACGGGCCGGGGCGCTCGTAGCCCGGCTCGGAGGCGTACTGGACCGGCCCGTCGTCCTCGCCCAGGCTGTGCCGGGCCTCGTCGCGGCGGCTGTGCCGGGACTCCTCGCGCTCGCGCCGGGCCGACCGGGAACGGCGCGACTGGCGCGGCGCGTCGTCCTCGGTGGTGACCAGGCGCAACGCCGCCCGGCGGGGGCGCTCCTCCTCGTACCGCTCGTCGTAGCGCTCCTGGTCGTACCGGCCGGCCGGCGCGGAGACCGGGTCGACGCGGCTCTGGTCGTAGCGCGGGGCCGGACCGGAGACCGGCTCGCGGCTCTGGTCGTACCGGCCGACCGGGGCCGAGACCGGGTCGATGTCCGCGTACCGCTCGTCGGCCGGCGACGTCCACCGCTCGCCCCCCGAGTCCGCCCGGCGCTGGCCACCGCCTTGCTCGGAACGGCCGTACCGCTCCCGCTCCGGCTGGGGCGCCGGGGCCGGCGAGGAGGGGGCGTACGCGCCGGAGACCGGGCCGTACCCGGAGACCGGCTCGTTGCCGCGCAGGCTCTCGTACCACTCACGGTCGGCGAGCTCGGCCTCCTCCTTCTTCCCGCCCTTGGACCGGCGGCGCCACTGGGTCGCGCTGCGCTTGTCCTCGGCGCGCGTCCCGGAACGCGAGGAGCGGCGCTCCTGCTGGCGCAGATCGTCGATGCGCTCGCCCATGTCGACCCGCTCGGCCCGCCGGGCGGCCGGCCGCTCGATCACGCGCCGCTCCTCGGCCCGCTCGTCCATCTGCTCCAGCCGCGAGCGCCGGGCGTCCGAACGCTCACCGCGCTCCACACGCTCACCGCGCTCAACACGCTCACCGCGCTCAACACGCTCACCGCGCGCCGAACGCTCCACACGCTCCGAACGCTCCCCGCGCGAAGCCCGCCGCTCGCCCGGTGAGACCAGCTCGTCCGGCGCCCGCTCCTCCTCGCGAGGGCGGCGCTGCTGGGGCGGCGCGACCGGCATCGCGTACCCGACCCGCGTGTCCTGCCGCTCGGCCTCCCGCTCGCGCGGCGGCCGCGCAGTGGTCATCATCCGGGTCGCCTCGGCAATCGCGGCCTCCTCGTCGCGGATCGCACGCTGCTCGCGGGTCGACGTCATCGGGTTCTCGCCCGTCTCCCGGCGCAGTGGGCTGTCGGTGATCCGCGGCATGATCGCCGTCTCCACGTTGACGCCGACCGCGGCGGGGCCGACCTTGCCGGTGGTGCGGCGGCCCAGCGTGACGTACACCCGCACCAACAGCGCGACCAGCACGCCCACCACGCAGGCGGCGTAGCTCAGCACGACCCAGGTCGCGGCCGGGCGGCCGGCGTTGAGACCGTGGCCGAGCGCGGCCGGCCAGGCGACGTACGAGGTGGCGTGCAGCGTGCGCCACATCCACGGCTTGCCGCTGCCGGCGAAGCGCGCCCGGATCAGGCCGGTCCAGAACGTGGTCACCATCAGATAGCTGGCCACCGTGCCCAGTCCGATGTAGATCGGGTCGAGCGGGTTGGCGAACGGCACGAACGGGTCGATCACCGTCGCCGCCCCGGACAGCACCTTCATCGAGATGTGCAGGCCCAGGAAGACCATCGCGATGATCGCCGTCGCCCGGTGCAGGCCCTGGAAGAAGACCCGGTGACCGATCTTCAGGAAGAAACGGTCGGTGGCCACCAGGCCACACATGACCGTCAGCGAGAGCGCCACCAGCGAGACCACGCCGGCGAAGAAATTGAGGAACGCGTAGACGTAGACCGAGGCGAGCGCCCCACCGAACGTGGTGCTCGCGGCCCACATCGCCAGTGACAGGAAGACGAGCCCACCGAACAGCGGGAGCCGCGGAAGCTTCCGCTTCGCACCGGTCGTGCTGCTCGTCGTCTCCACCGTTCCGGTATCACCGTCGCGTTCCACGGAGCGCTCTTCGTACTTCCGCTTCAGCAAGACTTACCGACCTTCCCCAACCTAGTGACTTGCCCTTCACCCGGTCCGATCGTGCTCACCGCATCGAGTGGTCACCTCGCTTCGCGCACACGTCTCCGCCCCACGTGTACGTACCGAGGGTCGAACTTGGTTGAACCGACTTTGGAAGATCTGCGTGTCTTAAGGGACGCATAAGGGGGCGCTAACCGGGCGCTGCGATCCGCAACCGCCGGTATACAACGGCGGCGTTTACCGAGGCCAGACGCCTGCTCGCGGTAACCGTCCGACTACAGCTCGACCACCGGTCCGAGCATCCCGGGCGACCGGGGTCCGGCACCTCGCGGCGGCGGCGATCTCCGCTACGGCGACGTCAGGCGGGCACCAGCGCGAACGCCGCGGCCGCACGACCGAGAAGTGCCTGCGATCCAGGGTCGCGATCTCCACCGCTCCCAGCCGCTCGGCCAGTGCCACGACGGCCGCGTCTGATCCGCCCAAGGGGAAATCGGCGTAACGCGCACCAACTCCGCCATCCGCAGATAGTCCCCAGGTCCGGGCGCCACGACCTCGAACGGCTCGTTGTCGACCAATGCCTCCAAGAACGCGGCCTCGACCTCCGCCCCGCATCGACTGCCGAGCAGATAGCACGCTTCAGCGACGATCGGCGACGGGATCACCAAACGGGCGGTGCAGGTGCGGAGCCATTTCACACACCGCTCATGATCAGCGTCATCGCCGTCGGCGAGGGCCACCAGCGGGCCGGTGTCGACGACAACGACCGGCCGGCTCACGCCGCGCGCCCGCCGAGCTCCTTGCGGACGATCTCCTTCGCCCGACGACCAAGATCACCATGACCGCTGTGTCCCATCCCCACGAAGCCGGGCAGCTCGCGCTCGGCGGTGCGCTCCGGGAACCGGGCGGCAAGGAGATCGAGCACCTCGGCCGCCTGGGCCTCATCAAGGTGCTCGACCAGGTCGAGGAGCTGCTCCTTGCTCGTCATGTCCACCAGTCTAGGCCGGTCGGAGGCCGCTGGGCGCCCCAGTGACTCAGCCGGTGATGTGTTCGGGGCGGATGGGGACCCGGGCCAGGGCCTGGCCCGTCGCCGCGCGCACCGCCGCCACGATCGCGGGCGTGGAGGAGATCGTCGGGGGCTCGCCCACCCCGCGCAGGCCGTACGGGGCGTGGGGATCGGCCATCTCCAGCACGTCGACCGACATCGGGGGCACGTCGAGGATCGTCGGGATCAGATAGTCGGTGAAGGAGGGGTTGCGTACGACCCCGTCCACGACCTGGATCTCCTCCATCAGCGCCAGGCCCAGCCCCTGTGCCGTACCCCCGTGGATCTGGCCCTCGACGGCGAGTGGGTTGATCGCCCTGCCCACGTCCTGTGCGGTGGCGATCTCCACCACCTTGACCAGCCCAAGCTCCACGTCGACGTCGACCGTGGCCCGGTGCGCCGCGAACGCGTACTGCACGTGCGCGTCGCCCTGCCCCGTCTCCGGATCGATCGGATGCGTGGGGCGGTGCCGCCACTCCACCGTCTCCTCGACCGGCTCGTCGCCGATCGCCTCCACCAGGTCGGCCAGCACCGCGCCGCCCGGCGAGAGCACCTTGCCGCCCGCGATCTCCGCGCCGCCGACCCGGGCGAGCAGCGTGGCCCGTACGGCCTGGCAGGCGGCCCGCACGGCGCCGCCGGTCACGTACGTCTGCCGCGACGCCGACGTCGACCCGGCGCTCCCCACGCCGGTGTCCGCGGTGGCGACCGTGACCCGCTCGACGCCCAGCTCGGTGCGGGCGATCTGCGCCTGTACGGTCACCAGCCCCTGCCCCACCTCGGCCGCCGCGGTGTGCACCAGCACGGCCGGCTCGCCGCCGATCACCTCAAGGCGCACGCGGGCGGTGGAGTAGTCGTCGAAGCCCTCGGAGAAGCCGACGTTCTTGATGCCGATCCCGTAGCCGACGCCGCGCACCACGCCCTCGCCGTGCGTGGTGTTTCCGACGCCGCCGGGCAGCGCGCGCAAGTCCGGAGTGGACGGTGGTGGTGGCGCGGGCCGGTCGCGTACGCGGGCGAGCAGCTCGGCGACCGGCGCCGGCCCATCCACCAACTGGCCGGTGGGCATGCGCGAGCCGGACGTCATCGCGTTGCGGATGCGCAGGTCGAGCGGATGCATTCCGAGCGCGCCGGCGAGCTTGTCCATCTGCGACTCGTACGCGAAGCACGCCTGCACCGCCCCGAAGCCGCGCATCGCCCCGCACGGCGGGTTGTTGGTGTAGTAGACGCTCGCCTCCACGTCCACATTGGGCACCTCGTACGGCCCGACGCCGAGCGTGGCCGCGTTGGCCGCGACGGCGGTGGAACTGGAGGCGTAGGCACCGCCGTCGAGCACGATGCGCGCCCGCACGTACACCAGGTCGCCGTCGCGCGTGGCGCCGTGCTCGTACCACAGCTTCGCCGGATGCCGGTGCACGTGGCCGTAGAAGGACTCCTCCCGGCCGTACACCATCTTGACCGGCCGCCGCGTGCGCAGCGCGAGCAGGCTGGCGTGCACCTGCATCGAGAGGTCTTCGCGGGCGCCGAACGCGCCGCCCACGCCGGCGAGGCTGAGCCGCACCTTTTCCTCGGGCAGGCCGAGGCAGGCGGCGACCTGCTTGCGGTCCACATGCAGCCACTGAGTCGCCACGTAGAGGTCGACCCCGCCGTCCTCGGCCGGTACCGCGAGCCCCGACTCCGGGCCGAGGAAGGCCTGGTCCTGCATGCCCACCTCGTACTCGCCGGTGACCACCACCTCGGCCGTCGCTCGTGGATCGCCGGTGCGCACCGGTACGCGCCGCAGCAGCCGGCCCCGCTCCGGCACGGTGACCGGCGGCAGCTCCGCGTAGTCGACCGCGATGTGCCCGGCCGCCCGCCGCGCCGTCTCCGGATGGTCGGCGGCGACGATCGCGACCGGCTCGCCCTGGTAGCGCACCTCGCCCATGGCGAGCACCGGCTGGTCGGCGATCTCCAGCCCGTACCGCTTGGCGCCCGGCACGTCCTCCTGCGTGAGGACGGCGTAGACCCCCGGCAGCGCGAGGGCCGCGGTCAGGTCGATGCCGCGGATCCGCGCGTGGGGGTACGGGGCACGCAGCGTCGCGCCCCACAGCATGTCCGCGTGCCACAGGTCGGAGGAGAACGCGAACTCGCCCCGCACCTTCAGCGTGCCGTCGGGGCGGCGAGTGCTCGCGCCGACGCCCTCCCGCACCGCGTTGTCCACAGTGGTCATCGGCGGAGCCTCTCGTGCGCGCGTACCCCCCGGCGGGCCAGCTCCCGCTCGTCGGCGGTGCGCAGCTCGCCCCGCTCGACCACGCGCCGGCCGCCGACCAGCAACAGCTCCACAGTGGCCGGCGGGCCGAAGACCAGCGCCGCCACCGGGTCGTCGATGCCGGCGTGGCCCAGGTCGTCGACGCGCCACAGCGCCACGTCGGCGAGCTTGCCCACCTCCAGCGAGCCCAGCTCGCCGGCCCGCCCGAGGCACCGCGCCCCGCCGGTCGTCGCGAGCGACAGCGCCTGGCGGGCGGTGAGCGCGGTCGGCCCGCCGCGCAGCCGCGCCGCGTAGAGCGCCATCCGCAGCTCGGCGCCGAGCTGCCCGCCCTCCTGCGACGCGGAGCCGTCCACGCCGAGACCAACCGGCGCGCCGGCGGCCAGCAGGTCGGGTACGGGCGCGATGCCCGCGCCCAGCCGCGCGTTGGAGCTGGGGCAGTGCGCCACGCCGGTACCCGTCTCGCCGAAGCGGGCCACCGCGCCGGGGTCGAGGTGCACCGCGTGCGCCAGCCACACGTCGTCGCCGAGCCAGCCGAGCCGCTCCGCGTACTCCGCGGGAGTGCAGCCGTGCGTCTCCCGGCAGTACTCCTCCTCCTCGACCGTCTCGGCCAGGTGCGTGTGCAGCCGTACGCCGCGGCGGCGGGCGAGCGCGGCCGACTCGCTCATCAGCTTTCCGGTGACCGAGAAGGGCGAGCAGGGCGCCACCGCGATCCGCACCATCGCGCCGGGCGAGGGGTCGTGATACCGGTCGATCGCCTCCTCGGTGGCCACCAGCGCCGCCTCGGTCTCCTCCACCACCTCGTCGGGAGGCAGCCCACCGGCCGAGCGCCCAAGGTCCATCGAACCCCGGCACGGATGGAAGCGCAGCCCGATCTCGCCCGCCGCGGTCACCTGCGCCGCCATCAGGTCGCCCGCGCCCGCGGGGTACACGTAGTGGTGATCGGTGCTCGTCGTGCAGCCCGACAGGGCCAACCAGCCCAGCCCGGCCGCCGTCGTGGCGGCCACCACCTCGTCGTCCAGGCGTGCCCAGACGGGGTACAGCTCCGTGAGCCAGCCGAAGAGGTTCTCCTGCTGGGCGAGGCCGCGCGTGGCCCACTGGTACAGGTGGTGGTGAGTGTTGACCAGGCCCGGCGTGGCGAGGCAGCCCCGCCCGTCGACCCGCTCTCCCTCGCCCGGGTAGGTGCCCGCCCCCACCGCGACGATCCGGTCCCCGTCGACGGCGACGTGACCGCTGGCGTACTCCGTGCCCTGGCCGTCCACAGTGGCGACCGCGCACCCCTCGACGACGATCATCGGGCCGCCGCCCCGCTCGGCGCCTCGGCCCCGGCGGCCAGCCGCACGGCGTCGAGGATCTTCTCGTATCCGGTGCACCGGCACAGGTTGCCCGCCAGCGCCTCGCGGATGTCCGGGTCGCTGGGCTTCTCCTCGCGCGCCAGCAGGTCGTGCACCGCCACCACGAGCCCGGGCGTGCAGAATCCACACTGGACCGCGCCGGCCTGGAGGAACGCCTCCTGCACGCGCCCGAACGCCAGCCCCTCCACCGTCACCACGTCACGCCCCTCGGCCTGCCCCGCGGCGACGAGGCACGAGCACACCGGCGTGCCGTCGAGGTACACGGTGCACGAACCGCACTCGCCCTGCTCGCAGGCGTTCTTCGAGCCGGGCAGCCCGAGCCGCTCGCGCAGCACGTAGAGCAGGCTCTCGCCGGGCCACACGTCGTCGGCCTGCCGGGCCTCCCCGTTCACGGTGCAGTTGACCCTCATCGCCCCTCCTACCACCTGTGTGGACTCACGACCGCTCGGTTGTCAGGTCGGCCCAGGCCCAGCCGAGCGTGCGGCGGGCGAGCACCGAGAGGGCGTGCCGCCGGTACGCCGCGGTGCCCCGCACGTCGTCGATCGGCGCCGCCGCCTCCGCGACCAGGCGCCCGAACTCCGTCGCCACCGCCGGCGGCACCGGGTCGCGCGACGTCCAGTCCAGGGCCTCGGCCAGGAACGCCTCCGCCGCCGTGGCGCGCACCGGCGTGGGCGCCGCCGAGCCGATCCCGGTGCCCACTGTCCGGCGGGAGGCGTCCAGCGCCAGCGCGAACGAGCAGACCGCGATCACCATCGCGTTGCGAGTGCCGATCTTCGCGAACTGCTCCGCGACGCGCGGCACGCCAGCGCCACCGGGGGTGGTGACCGCGCGGACCCGGACCGCGGCGATCAGCTCGTCCGGCTCCAGGACGCTCCGCTTCGGGCCGGCGAAGAACTCCGCGACCGGCACTCGCCGCACGCCGCGTACCGATGCCAGCTCCACCTCGGCCCCCGCGGCCAGCAGGGGCGGATGAGCGTCGCCCGCCGGGGAGGCCGAGCCCAGATTGCCGCCGACCGTGCCGCGGTTGCGGATCTGCGGAGAGCCCACCGTACGCGCGGCCATCGCCAGCCCGGGGAGCAGGCCGCCAAGCTCGTCGATGATCCGGCTGTACGGCACGCCCGCCCCCACGCGCAGCACCTCGCCGTCGAACGCCCACTCGGTCAGCGGGGCGACCCGTGTGAGGTCGAGTAGCACCGGCGGGCGGCGGCGGTCGAAGTTGAGCTCCACCATCACGTCGGTGCCGCCCGCGATCGGTGTGGCCTCGGGGTGGTCGGCCTTGGCGGCGAGTGCCTCATCCCATGTGGACGGTTGCCGGAAGTCCATCAGAACGCCCCGTCGTACGAAGGTGCGTCGGAGCGCAGCACCGTCCCCTCGATCAGGCCGTACGGCCGGTCGGCGGCGACGAAAACCTCATTCGGATTGTCCAGCCCGAACGGCGCCAGGTCGACCAGCAGGTGGTGCTTGTTGGGGAGGGCCAGCCGCACCTCCACCACCTCGGGGCGCTCCTCCAGCACGCGCCGCCCCATCGCGTAGAGCGTCTGCTGGAGCGAGAGGCTGTACGTCTGCACGAACGCCGCCACCAGCGCCGCCCGCACCCCGGGGTAGGAGTCGGCCCAGTCGGTCGGGGCGGCGAAGCGCCACCGCGCGTCGACGGCGGTGGCGAGGATGCGGTCCCTGGTCTCGGGGAGTGTCGTGTAGCCGTCCTTCGCGTACCCCCAGAACTCCGAGTCGGTCGAGTTCAGCAGCACGAGACCGGCGAGCCCGGACACGACCCACTCCCCGGCGGTGTCCACTGTGACCGTGGTGGTGCGCGTCTCGCCGCCGTCGCGCTGGAAGGAGTGGGGTCCGAGGCGCTGCCACGAATGCTGTTCGATGTGGACACGCGCGCGGTGGATGGTGGGTTGCGAGGCCACGAAGTGGCGGGCCAGCCGCAGCGCGAAGTCTTCCGGCTGGTCGATGCCGTGCTCCTTGGCGAAGGCGTACACGGTGTTCTTCTGCGTGTCGGTGGGGAGCACGCCCGCGTTGTCGCCGGCGAGGTGGGTCGCGTCGAGGTCGCCGGAGAGCGACACGCTCACGTTGAGGTCGCGCAGCTCGTGGCGCTGGCCGTCGCGCACGACGCGCACGACGCGGGTCTCCGCCTTGCCGTACCGGTTGGGTCCCAGCACGATCCCCATGTCCTCAGCTCCCCCGGTAGGTCGTGTAGCCAAAGGGGCTCAACAGCAGCGGTACGTGGTGGTGGCGGCCCGGATCGGCCACCTGGAAGACCACCGACACCTCGGGAAAGAACGCGTCCGGCCCGATGTGGGCAGCCGTGTCGAAGACGAGGCGGTACGCCCCGGCGCCCCACGCCCCGTCCGGCAGCCAGTCGCGCAACCGCCCGTCAGAATCGGTGCGGCCGGCGGCGACGGTCGTCCAGCCGGCACCGTCCCGCCGTTCCAGCCGCACCGGCACTCCTCGCGCGGGCTCGCCCGTCGCGTTGTCGAGTACGTGCGTCGACAGGCTCACGGCACCAACCTCTCCAGCCGCAGCAGCGCGATCTTCCGAAGCTCCTCGCGCACCACCGGACGCTCGGTCGCCTCGTCGTGCGTCAGCCGCTCGCGTGCCACGGCGAGCATCTCGGCCGCGCTCCTGCCGCTCGCGAAGATGAGGAAGACGTGGCCGAAGCGCTCCTCGTACTCCCGGTTGGCCGCCACCAGCGCCGCCGCGAGCGACGGGTCGTCGGCCCCCGCCTGCTCCCGCCGCGACCAGGCCGCCTCCCGGCCCGCGCCGGCCGGGCGCTCGCCGATGCGCGGATGGGCGGAGAGCGCCTGGAGGACGTCCGCCCAGGTCAGGCTCTGCGCCGCGGCGTCACCCGCCGCGTGGAGTGCCATCCGGTCCGGGTACGGCCGGCCGGCCGCGACCGCCTCCGCCCAGGCCGGCGCCGCGCAGCAGGCGAGAAGTAACCGCTCGGCCTCGGCGGAAGGGAGGGCGTTGAAGTCGGCGACGCCCGCCATGCTCTCGCTCATTCGGCCAGTAGACCAGTCCGGCAACCGGACATGAACCGGCTTCGACACCGAAACCGCAACATGGGCGACGTAGGGTTTTCGTAGGTTCCTACAACCGGCCCCGGGAGAGGAGAGCGATGCTGCTGCGCGAGGTGCTCGACCAGCCTCGGCTGAAGCTTGCCCTGCTCACCGGCGCCGAGGGGCGCGACCGCCCGGTCACCCGTGTGTACGTCACCGACCTGCCCGACCCCAGCCGCTACCTGGCCGGCGGCGAGATCGTGCTGACCGGGATGGTGTGGCGCCGGGGGGCGGGCGACTCCGAGGCGTTCGTGGCCGCGTGCGCCGCCGCCAGGGTCACCGCGATCGGTGCGGGCGACGCGATCTTCGGCACCGTGCCGCACGATCTGGTGGCGGCGTGCGCCCGCCACGGCGTCCCGCTCTTCGAGGTGCCGGTCGAGGTGTCGTTCCGGGAGATCGTCGACGCGGTCAACCCGTCCCTGTGGGCGCAGCGGGCCAGCGGGCTCGCCACCGTACTCGGTCGGCAAAGGGGCCTGGTGGCGGCGATGGCCGCGGGCGCCCGGCTGGCCGACCTGCTCCCACCTGTCGCGGCCGACCTTGGCCTGGCCTGCTGGGTCTACTCGCCGACTGGGCGGCCCATCGCTGGCACCGAGGCGGCGCCGCCCGGCGACGTGCTGGCCCGCGCGTTCCTCGCGGCAACCCGGCTCCCCACGACGGTGGCCGGCGGGCGCTACGCGCTGGTGGGCGTAGCGGGGCGGCCGGAGCACCGGCTGGCGTCGTGGTTCGTGGCGTTCGCGGCGGACGCGGAGGCGCCCTCGGGGCTGCCCGACGGCGCCGACGAGCTGGTCAGCCTGGTCGCGCTGGAGCGGGCCCAGCTCGACGAGGTTGTCCGTGTGGAACGCCGCCTCGCCGACGGCCTCGGCCGCCAGCTCGCCAACGGCGCGGGCGTGGCCGACCTGCGGGCGGGCGTGCTGTCGTGCGGGCTGGAGCCGGAGTCGACGTTCGTGGCGTTGGTGGCCGGCCTCTCCGGCCTGCGCACTCCCCCCGACCTCACCGTGGCCGTCCTGGAGGAAGCCCTCCGCGCGGTCTCCCCGCACGCCGCGGTCACACCGCTCGCACCGTCCGGGCCCGATCCGGCCGTGCTCGGCATCGTCGCGGTGCCGCCCGAGGTCGACGTGCCGGCCGTGCTGCGGGCCGCCCTCGACACGCTCGGCCGCGGGCTCGGCTCGGGGCGGCTGGCGGTCGGCGTGAGCGCGCCCGCGGTCGGCGTGGCCGCCCTCCCCGGCGCGGTCGCCGAGGCCCGCCACGCGCACCACTCGGCCCACGGCCGCTCGGCGGTGGTCTGCTCGACCGAGCTGGCCTCACACCAGCTGCTGCTCGCGCGAGTGCCGGCGGAGGCGCGCGAGGCGTTCCGGGAGCGGCTGCTCGGCCCGCTGGTCGCCTACGACGCGGCGCACGACGCCGCCCTGGTCCGCACGCTCGCCGAGTTTCTCGACTGCGGCGGCTCGTGGGCCCGCTGCGCCGAGCGGCTGCACGTCCACGTCAACACGCTGCGCTACCGGATCAGCCGGGTGGAGGCGCTGACCGGCCGCGACCTGACGAGGTTCGAAGACCGGGTCGACTTCTTCCTGGCGCTGCGCGTGACCCGCTAGCACTGACGCTGACCGGCTGACCAGCGGCCTTCGGCCGCTGGTCGGCCGGGGCTGGCGAAGCCGGCAAGGGTTGGTGGTCACCGCACTGGGCGGTGGGGCACGCGGGGGCAGTCACGCCAGCCGAAGACGGGGCCAAGCCACAAGGCGTGGCGTGGCGACCGCCGAGTCGCCACGCCACTCTCCCATCGAGGAGTGCCTGTGGGGCCGGCGCCAAATTGACGCCGATGGATAGCGAGTATCACACCGGGACCGAAACGGCGTCAACACTTTCCGGAAAGATGTCGGTATCTGCGACACGCCGACACGCGGCCACAACACGCCGGCAGACCAGCACAAATACAAGATCGCAACGAAGTATCGGAGGCACGGATTCCGCAAGTATTACGGAATCGCAACGGCCTAACGGTGGATCCGCCCGGTCGTCTCGGAGAGCCGGACCCCTCGCCCGCCCCACCGGCTCGCGATGATCTCGGCGGCGATGCTGACGGCTGTCTCCTCGGGCGTACGCGCGCCCAGGTCGAGCCCGATCGGCGAGGAGAGCCGGGCCAGCGCCTCCTCCCCCACACCGGCCTCGCGGAGCCGGGCGAGGCGGTCGTCGTGAGTGCGACGGGAGCCCATCGCGCCCACGTACGCCAGTGGCATGTCCAGCGCGGCCTGGAGCACCGGCACGTCGAACTTCGGGTCGTGGGTCAGCACGCACACCACCGTGCGCTCGTCGAGCCGCCCGCCCTCGGCCTCGCCGGCGAGGTAGCGGTGGGGCCAGTCGACGACCACCTCGTCCGCCTCGGGGAAGCGCCGCGCCGTCGCGAACACCGGCCGCGCGTCGCACACCGTCACGCGGTAGCCGAGGAACGCGCCGATCCGCGCGACCGCGGCGGCGAAGTCGATGGCACCAAAGACGATCATGCGGGGGCGCGGCGCGTACGCCCGCACCAGCACGCTCAGCCCGCTGCCCCGGCGCTGACCATCGGGTCCATAGTGGAGGATGTCGGTGCGGCCGGCGGCGAGCAGCCCGAGGCCGTCGTCGGTGGCCGCGTCGTCGAGCCGGGCGGAGCCGAGCGTGCCGCCGCGCTCGCCGGGGCCGATCACGAGGTGGCGGCCCAGCCGGTCGGGCGGCCCCTCGATGCAGGTGAGCACCGCGACCGGCACGCCCTTGTCGATCGACTCGGCCACCTCGGCCAGCCGGGGGAAGCTCTCCCGGTCGACCCGCTCCACGAAGAGCTCGATCGTGCCGCCGCAGGTCAGCCCCACCGAGAAGGCGTCGTCGTCGCTCACCCCGTACCTCTGGAGGCGCGGAACCCCGTCGGCGACGACCTCCTCGCAGAGGTCGTAGACCGCGCCCTCGACGCATCCGCCGGAGACGCTGCCCACCGCGGTGCCGCCGGGGCCGACCAGCATGGTGGCGCCCGGCGGCCGGGGCGCGCTCTTCCACGTGGCGACCACCGTCGCCATCCCCACCGGCTCACCCGCCTGCCACCAGCGCAACAGGTCGTCCAGGACGTCACGCATGCGATCCAGTGTGCTCCTCGGGCGTGTCCACGTCACGATCATCTGCCACGTCGTCGCAGGGGACGACCCGCACGGCCGATGCGTGTGCGGCCAGGTAGGGGCGTGCCCCCACGTCGCCGGTGGCCGACGCCGCGACGCCCGCCCAGTGCTCCCGCCCGAGCAGCACCGGATGCCCCCTGCGGGGGCCGTAGCCCGCCATCACCAGCGCGTCGGGCGAGGCCAGCGCCGCGATCCGGCGGACCGCCTCCGCCGTCACCCCAGGAAGATCCACCAGGAGTACGAGCGCCGCGTCCACGCCCAGGTCCCGAGTCGCCCGCAGCCCGCTCCCGAGGGACGAGCCCATCCCGGTCGGCCACTCCGGATTGTCGACCAGGACGGCGGTGCCCAGCCGCGCCTCGGCCCGTACCCGATCGGCGGCGGCACCGAGCACCACCACCACCGGATCGCACCCGCCCTCGCGCAGCGTCTGCGCGGCCCGCTCCACCAGCAGGCGGCCGCCGAGCCGGACGAGCGCCTTCGGCATGCCGTATCGCCGCCCCGCGCCCGCGGCCAGCAGGAGCCCGGCGACGGTCATCGCTCTACTGTATTCCCGTGGAACCGTTCGAGATCGACGTCGACGAGGCTGTCCTCAACGACCTGCGTCACCGCATCCGCGCCACCAGGTGGCCCGAGCCGGCGCCCGGCGAGCCGTGGTCACAGGGCACCGACGACACCTACCTGCGGGACCTGCTCGCCTACTGGGCGGACGGCTACGACTGGCGGGCACGGGAGCGGGAGCTCAACCGCTTCGCCCACTTCCGCACCACGCTCGACGGCGTGCCGATCCACTTCGTACACGCCCGCGCGGCCACCGGCGACGGGCTGCCGCTGATCCTCACCAACGGCTGGCCGAGCACGTTCGCCGAGTTGCTGCCGCTCGTGCCGCTGCTCACCGACCCGGCCGCGCACGGCATCGACGGCCCCGCCTTCGACCTCGTACTCCCCTCGCTGCCCGGCTACGGCTTCTCCGGCCGCCCGCACCGCACCGGCGTCACGTACCGCTACGTGGCCGGCCTGTGGCACCGGCTGATGGGCGAGCTGGGCTACCGGCGCTACGGCGCGGGCGGCAGCGACTTCGGCGCCGGCGTCGCCACGTACATGGGGCTCGACGACCCCGCCCCGCTGATCGGGCTGCACCTGAGCACGCCCGAGATCCCGCCGTACACCGGCCCCGGCTCCCGCCCGCTCAGCGACGCCGAGCGCGCCTACCGGGAGGGGTTCGCGCGGTGGGCCGTGACCGAGCGCGGCTACCAGGAGATCCAGTCGACCAGGCCGCAGACCCTCGCGTACGGCCTCGCCGACTCCCCCGCCGGCCTGGCCGCCTGGATCCTTGAGAAGTGGCGCGCGTGGTCCGACCCGCGCGGAGAGATCTCGCGCGACCTGCTGCTGACCACCGTGACGCTCTACTGGGTCACCGGCACGATCACGTCCTCGATGCGCGACTACTACGACAACCGGTGGTTCCGCGAGCCGCTCGGCATCGACGACTTCGTGAGCGTGCCGACCGGCTTCGCCTCCTTCGCCCACCACCTGGCCGACGAGGGCGACATGCCGCGCGAGTGGCTCGAACGCCTCTTCGCGATCCGCCGCTGGACCGCCATGCCCCGCGGTGGCCACTTCGCCGCCGCCGAGGCGCCCGACCTGCTGGCCGGCGAGATCGCCGCGTTCTTCGGGTCGCTCTGAGCCGGCCGTACCCGCGTGTGAAGCTGAGCCGCGTGGTGGTATGCGGCTTCCTGACCCCGTCCCGCTACGTGGCCGCCCAGCGCGCCGCGTTCACTCCGGACCTGGCGGCGCCCGGCTTCGTGCCGGAGACGGGCGCCGATGTGAAATCCGTCCAAGACGCGGGGCCGGAAGGCCGGGCACGCTCACGTCCGTGACCACAGCCTTTACCGCGACCACCACCATCGAACGGCCCGCGCCCGAGGTCTGGGCCCGGCTGACCGACTGGCCCGCCGCGCCGGCCTGGATGCCGGGGCTGGAGAGCGCGCGAGTGGAGGGTGCGCGGCTGACGTTCCGGGCCCGCGGAAAGGAGCGGACCAGCCGCGTCGAGGTGGTGGAGCCGGGGCGGACGGTGGTGTTGCACTCGGCGCAGGGCGGCGTCACGGCCGCGTACACCTACACGTGCGTGCCGGACGGCGACCGTACGCGGGTCACCGTGACCGTCGACTGCCGCGCTGGCGGCATGTGGCGCCCCTTCGCCGGACTGCTGCGCGCGGCGATCCGCCGGGCCGACAGCGGCCAGCTCACCGCCCTCAAGCGAGTGGTCGAAGCCGCCAGGTAGCGCGCAGCGCACGTAACCGCTGATCGAATCAGCCCCTTTGGCGATCAAATGTCCAGGTCAGGCCGTACTGTGTGGCTATGCTGGTCTGGCCTGGGCGCCGATACCCCTTGGGCGCGACATATGACGGTGTGGGCACCAACTTCGCGATCTATTCGGAGGTGGCGGAGGCGGTCGAGCTGTGTCTCTTCGACGCCGACGGCACCGAGCAGCGGATCGAGCTGCGCGAGGTCGACGCCTTCGTCTGGCACGTCTTCCTGACCGGCGTCGAGCCGGGCCAGCGCTACGGCTTCCGCGTGCACGGGCCGTACGACCCCGGTCGCGGGCTCCGCTGCAACCCCAACAAGCTGCTCCTCGACCCCTACGCGAAGGCGGTCGACGGCGACGTGCGCTGGGATCCGGCGCTCTACGGCTACGACCTGGCGCACCCCGAGCAGATGTCCGATGTAGATTCCGCCAGCTTCATGCCGAAGGCGGTCGTGGTCAATCCGTACTTCGACTGGGGCAACGACCGCCCGCCGCGCACGCCCTACCACGACACGCTCATCTACGAGGCGCACGTCAAGGGGCTGACCTGGCGCCACCCCGGCATCCCGGAGCAGCTGCGCGGCACGTACGCCGGCATCGCGCACCCCGTGATGATCGACCACCTCACCCGGCTCGGCGTGACCGCGATCGAGCTGATGCCGGTGCACCAGTTCATCCACGACCACCACCTGGACGAGCACGGGCTGCGCAACTACTGGGGCTACAACACCATCGGCTACTTCGCGCCCTACCACGGATACTCCGCGATGGGCCACCTCGGCCAGCAGGTGCAGGAGTTTCGCGGCATGGTGCGGGCGCTGCACGCGGCCGGCATCGAGGTCATCCTCGACGTGGTCTACAACCACACCGCCGAGGGCAACCACCTCGGGCCGACGCTCGCCTTCAAGGGCATCGACAACGCCGCGTACTACCGGCTCGCCGAGACCGCCCCGCAGCAGTACCTCGACTACACCGGCTGCGGCAACAGCCTCAACATGCGCGGCCCGCAGACGCTCCAGCTCATCATGGACTCGCTGCGGTACTGGGTCGAGGAGATGCACGTCGACGGCTTCCGCTTCGACCTCGCGGCCGCGCTGGCACGGGAGTTCTACGAGGTCGACCGCCTCTCCACGTTCTTCGAGGTGGTGCAGCAGGACCCGGTGGTGAGCCGGGTCAAGCTCATCGCCGAGCCGTGGGACATCGGGCCGGGCGGCTACCAGGTGGGCAACTTCCCTCCCCTGTGGACGGAGTGGAACGGCAAGTTCCGCGACACCGTCCGCGACTTCTGGCGCTCGCAGCCGGTGCTCGCCGAGTTCGCCAGCCGGATCAGCGGGTCGGCCGACCTGTACCAGGACGACGGGCGGCGGCCGTTTCACAGCATCAACTTCGTCACCTGCCACGACGGCTTCACGCTCAACGACCTCGTCTCCTACAACGACAAGCACAACGAGGCGAACGGCGAGGACAACCGCGACGGCGAAAGCTACAACCGCTCGTGGAACAGCGGCGTCGAGGGGCCGACCGACGACGCCGACGTCCTCGCGCTCCGCGCCCGGCAGCGGCGCAACTTCCTCGCCACGCTGCTGCTCTCCCAGGGCGTGCCGATGATCAGTCACGGTGACGAGCTGGGGCGCACGCAGCGGGGCAACAACAACGTCTACTGCCAGGACAACGAACTGTCCTGGGTGGACTGGGACAACGTGGACGAACGGCTGCTCGACTTCGTACGCGGGCTGACCGCCTTCCGCGCCCGCCACAAGGTCTTCCGGCGCCGCCGCTTCTTCACCGGCGACCCGGTCAAGACGCGCGACGCCACCACGCCGGTGGCCGACATGGAGTGGTTCACGCCGGACGGGCGCCAGATGCAGGGCACCGACTGGGACAGCGACATCGGCGCGCTGGCGGTCTTCGTCAACGGCGAGGGGATCCGCGAGCGCGGGCGGTACGGCGAGCGCCAGTCCGACAGCTCCTTCCTGCTCTGCTTCAACGGGCACCACGAGCCGGTCGAGTTCGTGCTGCCGCCCGGGGAGTACGGCGAGAAGTGGCAGACCGTGATCGACACCTCTGAGGCGGTGCCGGCCGGCCAGGAGACGCTGGGCGCCGGCGGGCGGCTGCGCGTGCTCGAACGTTCGCTGGTCGTACTGGATCGGGCGCTGTAATGGACGGGCCGCTCGGGGCGCGCAGCGAGCGAAGCGACGGGGGCGAGCCGCGCCGCCGGCCGCGACCCACGTACCGCGTCCAGGTGCGGCCCGACTTCGACCTGCACGCCACCGCCGAGCAGGTGGACTACCTCGCGGCGCTCGGGGTGGGCCAGCTCTACACCGCGCCACTGCTCGCCGCCGTGCCCGGCTCCGCACACGGGTACGACGTGGTCGACCACTCCCGCGTCAACCCGGAGCTGGGCGGGCCGGCGGCGCTCGACCGGCTGCGCGAGGTCCTGCGCGAGGCCGGGCTGGGCCTGGTCGTCGACATCGTGCCCAACCACGCCGGCATCGCCGTCCCCTCGGCCAACCCGGCGTGGTGGGACGTCCTGCGCCGGGGGCCGGAGTCGGCGTACGCGAGCTGGTTCGACATCGACTGGACCCAGGAGCCGGCGTCCGGCCCGAGGAGCGCGGCGACGAGCACGGACGGCGCCGGCTCCCGGGTACCGCGCGAGCGAAGCGAGTGCCAACCGGCGCAGCCGCGCGGGCGCGTGCGGCTGCCCGTGCTCGCCGACGACCCGGCCGCGCTCGACGACCTCAAGGTGGTCGGCGAGGAGCTGGTCTACCAGGAGCAGTGCTTCCCGATCGCCGACGGCACCGGCGGCGGGGAGCCGCGCGAGGTGCACGACCGCCAGCACTACCGGCTCGTCTCGTGGCGCGAGGGGCCGAACTACCGCCGCTTCTTCGCGGTCTCCACGCTGGCCGGCCTGCGGGTCGAGGACCCGGCGGTGTTCGAGGCGACGCACGCGGAGATCCTGCGGTGGGGCGCCGACGGCATCCGGGTCGACCACCCCGACGGCCTCCGCGACCCGAGCGGCTACCTGGCCCGGCTGCGCGCCGCGGCGCCCTCCGCGTGGCTGCTGGTGGAGAAGATCCTGGAACCGGGCGAGCGGCTCCCCCGCTCCTGGCCGGTGGACGGCACGACCGGGTACGACGCTCTCGGCGAGGTGTGCGGGCTCTTCGTCGACCCCGAGGGCGCGGAGACGCTCAGCCGCCTGGCCGGGAACGCGCGGTGGGCCGAGGTGGCGTACGCGGCCAAGATGGAGGCGGCCACCACGCTGCTGGCCGCCGAGCGCGACCGGCTGGCCCGGCTGGCACCGGAGATCCCGCGGGCCGCCGAGGCGCTCGCCGAGCTGGCCGCCGGTTTCGAGGTCTACCGCTCGTACCTGCCCGGCGGCGCCCGCCACCTCGCGGCCGCCCGGATCGAGGCCGGGCACCGCCGCCCCGACCTCACCGAGGCGCTGGACGCGCTCTGCGCCCGGCTCGGCGACCCGGACGACGACCTGGCGGTGCGCTTCCAGCAGTACACCGGCGCGGTGATGGCCAAGGGCGTCGAAGACACCGCCCACTACCGGTTCACCCGCTTCGTGGCGCTCAACGAGGTGGGCGGCGACCCGAGCCGCTTCGGCGAGACGCCCGAGGCGTTCCACCGCGCGGCCGCCGTGCGGGAGCGGGACTGTCCACACTCGATGACCACACTCTCCACACACGACACCAAGCGCTCCGAGGACGTTCGCGCGCGGCTGGCCGTACTCGCGGAGATGCCGGCGGAATGGGCGGCGACGCTGCGCCGGTGGACGGAGGCCGCGCCGCTGCCCGACGCGTCCTTCGCTCTCCTGCTGTGGCAGACGGTGGCCGGCACCTGGCCGATCGAACGCGAGCGGCTGCACGCCTACCTGGAGAAGGCGGCGCGCGAGGCGGGCGTCTCGACCTCCTGGGCCGACCCCGACGGCGAGTTCGAGGCGGCGATGCACGCGGCCGCCGACCGGGCGTACGACGACGAGGCGCTGCGCGCGGACATCGGAGCCTTCGTCGCCACCATCACGCCGCACGGCTGGTCCAACTCGCTCGGGCAGAAGCTCGTGCAGCTCGCGATGCCGGGGGTGCCGGACACCTACCAGGGCACCGAGCTGTGGGACAACTCGCTGGTCGACCCGGACAACCGGCGGCCGGTCGACTTCGCCGTACGGCGTGAGCTGCTGGCCCGGCTCGACGCCGGCTGGCTCCCGCCGGTGGACGCGACCGGCGCCGCCAAGCTGCTCGTCACGAGCCGCGTGCTGCGGGCCCGGCGCGACCGCCCGTTCACCGGCTATTCACCAGTGCCGGTCGAGGGCCCGGCGGCGGAGCACGCGGTCGCGTTCGACCGGGGTGGTGTCGTGGCGGTAGCCACCAGATTGCCAGCGAAGTTGGCATTTCGTGGAGGCTGGGGCCGCACTAAGCTTGCGTTGGCTCCGGGGCGCTGGACCGACGCGTTGACAGGACGCACATGGCAGGCCCGGCAGGTGCCGCTGTCCGAAGTGCTGTCCGCCTATCCAGTAGCTCTCTTGGTGGTGGCTGCCGCATGACCATGACGCGTTTCAGTGTGTGGGCGCCCGAGGCCGCTCGGCTTCGCGTGCGCATCGACGGGGTCGACCATCCCATGGCGCTCGACGCCGGGGGGTGGTGGCGCACCAATGTCGAGTGCGCCGCGCACGGCACCGACTACATGTACCTGCTGGACGACTCCGACGAGCCGCTGCCCGACCCGCGTTCGCGCTGGCAGCCGTACGGGGTGCACGGCCCCAGCCGCACCTACCACCACGCCGCCTTCCCCTGGACCGACCAGGAGTGGACCGGGCGCGACCTGGCCGGCGGCGTCGTCTACTCGGTGCGAGTGGGCGCGTTCACCCCGGACGGCACGTTCGACGCCGCGATCGCCCGCCTCGACCACCTCGCCGACCTCGGCGTCGACGTGGTCGAGCTGCATCCGGTCAACATCGAGCGGGGCTCCGCGCACCACAGCGCGTGCTGGTACACGCCGCATCCGTCGTACGGCGGGCCCGACGGGTTGAAGCGCTTCGTCGACGCCTGCCACGCGCGCGGTATCGCGGTGGTGCTCGACCTGGCCTACGACCACCTCCAGCCCGGCGCCGGCGCGCACCGCATCGGCCCCTACCTGGCCGAGGTCGCCAACACGTGGGGGCACACGCTCGCGCTCGACGGGCCGCACGGTGCCGGCATGCGCAGCTTCATCACCGACAACGTGCTGATGTGGCTGCGCGACTACCACGCCGACGGGGTGCGGCTGGACGCCGCGCACACGCTGATCGACCGCGACGCGATGCGGCTGCTCGACGAGCTCTCCGCCGCGGTCTCCGCGCTCTCCATCGACCTCGGCCGCCCGCTGGCGCTGATCGCCGGGTCAGGGCTGGCCGGTGCCCGGTTCATCCCGGGGCCCGGCGCCGACCTGGCCGAGCTGCTCGCCCCCTCGGCCGGCGGCGCCGCCGGCATCCCGGCGCTCGACCGCGACCACCGGGCCGAGTTCGGGTCACTGGAGCAGCTCTTCGGCATCCTGCGCGCCGGCTTCTCCACCGTGCTCAGCACCGACCGCCCCACCACAGCCTTCTCCCCCGGCCTGCTCCGGATCGGGGCGACGCTGCTGCTCACCGCGCCATCCACGCCGGTGCTCCAGATGGGCGAGGAGTGGGCCGCCCGGATGCCCTTCCCACCGGAGTGGGCCGGGGTCAAGACGCCCACGCTCGGCGCGCTCGACTGGTCCGAGCTCGACAAGGCCGAGCACCGCGACATGCTCGACCTGCACCGCCGGCTGATCGCGCTCCGCCGGAGCCAGCCCGACCTCGCCTCGCCGGTGCTGCGCCGCTCCGACGTCTGGCACGGCGGCAGCTTCCTCGCCATCCGCCGGGGCTGCTGCGTCGTGGTCGCCAACCTGCGCCGCACGCCCCAGCGGGTCAACCTGCACGGCACCGCCCGCACGGTGCTGGCGGCGACCGAGCCGGGGCTGGTGCTCGTGCACGACGCCGCCGACCTGCCCGGCGAGTCCGCGGCGGTCATCGCCTGCTGCCGCTTCGACCGCTAGAGCATCCGTTCCCACAAGATTTGGGCTACCGCGATGTCCGCCGGGGTCGAGGCCGCCGCTCCCGCGGCCTCACCCTCCGCGGTCCGGTCCGCTTTTTCCGCAAGCCGTCCGCTGCCGGCTCAGGGCACCTGCGCCTGCCAGGTCAGCAGGTGCTCCGCCGGGTCCGACCGGTAGCCGAAGAGCGTGGCGGTCTGGCGCGACACCGCGACGTCCATCAACGGCCAGGCCGCGTCGAAGCCGTGCTCCCGCACCGGCATCCGTGACCAGCTGGCGCCGTCGGCCGAGTGCCACACCATGCCGGCCCTCTCCTGCCCCTCCTCCCCGAAGGTGTTTCCGACGGCGATGAATCCGGCGCCCCAGGCGCGCACGAGCTGGACGCGGCGCTGGTCGGCCGGGACCACACCGGCGTCGGGAAGGCGGCCGGGGTCGAGGGTCGCCGGTCGCCACTCGCCGTCGCGCCGGTGCCAGACCTGCGGCTCACTCGGCGACAAGGGGTAGGGAAAGGCCACGACCGTGGCGCCGTTCGCACTCAGGTGCTGGATGCCCCCGACGCCGGGCGGCCCGGCGCCGGCCTCCCGCCAATCCGTACCGTCCCGCGACGAGAACAACGCCGTGCTCCCCTCGCCGGCGCTCATGCCCAGCAGGAAGCCGGCGCCGATCGCCTCGACCACGAAGTTGAGCGGCTGCCCGTCGCGCTGACCGGGAAGCCTCGCCATGGCCCCGAAGGACCGTCCCTCCGGGGAGTGCCAGACGTAGACGCCGTCGAAGCTGGGAGGGGCGTAGGCGTCCTTGGCCGCGACGAGCACTCCGTCCGGGCCCGCCGTGATCGTGGCTTCGAGGTCGACGGAACGCTTCAGCCCGAGGTCGCGCAGGTCTAGCGGTGCCGCCGTCCACCGCTCGCCGTCTTCGGTGCGCCACACCACGAGCTCCTCGCGGGAGTTCCAGCCCAGGAGGTACGCCGCAGCGCCGTGCCCGGCCACGACACGGCCGCAGCAGGAGCTGGCGCGCATCCCGCTCTCCGGCACGGCGGCACGCCAGTCGCGGCCGTCCGCGGACGTGTACACCTCCGGGTCGCGCCCGTCCGGGCCACCGCCCGTGCCTCGGGCCAGGACGAGGCCGCCGTCCCACCCCGCGGCCTGCTGGTCCACGCCGCTCATGAGCGCCGGTATCGCCGGCGACCCGGTCCATCGCGGCGGCTGGAGCGGGTCGACCGGCGGTGTCGGGGGCGCGGGATCGGCGCCGCAGGAGGTGAGCAGCAGGGCCAGCACGGCGGCCATCCTCAGACGCACGAGGGCCTCCACGTCGAGGTGTGCGGATCCAGGCAGAACTCCCGCGCTGCCGTGGGCGCGGTGACCCGAAACGGCGGCTTCCCCGCTTCGGGCAGGACGAGCACCCCCTCGTCCGCGCCGGAGGTCCAGTTGAGGAGCAGGCGAAACTCGACGTCTCCGCCGGTGACCTCGGGGGTTATCAGAAACTGCTCCGGCTCGCTCTCGTCGACCTTGTACGGGAAGGTCCTGCTCTCCGCCTCCGGCACGACCTCGGGCGCCGACGCGTCCAGATCGAGGCGGAACTTCCTCGGCGTGACCTCCCCCTGGCAGCCCAGCGGCAGGTAGGTGCCGGCCAGAGCCGGGGACCGGCGTACGACCTCGGTCGACATCGACTGGAGCACCACCGACCGTCCGCTGAGTCCCTGCACAGTCACGGTGATCTGACCGCCGCTGGCCAGGATCGCGCCGGCGGGAGCTCGACGCGGCGTGTACGGGACCGGGTCGGTGCCTCGGCTGGGCAGCATCCAGCCGGTCGACCGGCAACTGACCGCCTCCCACGAGGTCACGGCCGCGAGCCGCGGACCGGGCGCGGCTTCCCCGGCGGCGCCGTCAGCGGGCGGGCGCGGCCACGGTCCCACGGCGTACAGCAGGACGCCCACCACGGTGGCGAGCCCGACCACGGCACCGCCGAGCTTGAGTCGCAGGTGCCTCGCCGGTGCCGGCCGGAGCCGCGCCTCCAAGGCGTCCCGCAGCCGGGCCAGTTGGGCCTCGATGATCTCGAACTTCTCGTCGACGGGAGCCGTGGCCGCCGGTGCCGGTGCGGTGAATGGGTGCGCGACCTCCTTGCCCGTCTCGGTCCGGTACCACCAGGCGCCGAGCGTGAAGCACGTGGCGACCGCGGCAGTCGCCTTCTCCCGGTCTCGGGGATAGCCGTGCACCGCCTCGTTGCCGGCCCGCCGCACCGAGTGGAACGCCTGCCGGATCTCCTCGGGGATCGCTCCGGCCGTGGCCAGGGCCTCGATCCGGCTGTTCTGGTCGCCGATCTTCCTGGGGTTGAGGCCCGCCCGCTGGACGAGCATCTTCGCCAGGGTCTCGCTGAACCGGCGTGCCTTGGCCATCGCCGCGTCCGGATCGGCGTTGATGTACGACTCGGCCGCCGCCGCGTCGCCGGCCAGGAGCAACGCGGGCTCGGCGAGAAACCGGAAGTTGTCGGAGCCGTCCACCAGCCGCGCCAGCTGATCCGTCATCCGTCCCCTCGCAGATCCGGTCCACAGGAACAGGACAGAATAGCGAGGCACCGATGCGAGGTCCACAGTGGTGGATGACCCCACCGCGGACGGCGTCAGGGCACGAGCGGGCGGACCTCCTCGCCGACGAAGCGCACGAAGCCCTCCGGATCGGGCTCGTCGACCGTCGGCTGGAGCACCACCGTGTCGGCGCCGGCCGCGACCCAGCCGGCGATGGCCTCGGCGAACCGCTCGGCGTCGCCGGCGATGGCGCGACCCTCCATCGAGTCGTAGCCCCACCTCGCGCGCTCGGCCGCCAGGCGCTGGGCGGCGGTCGGGCCGGTGGCGGCGTGCACGTACACCACGATGGTGTGCGGATCGCCGGCGCCGGTGGCCCGCCGGTCCCGGCCCTCGTCGACCAGCGCGCGGACCCGCCGCAGGTCATCCGGGCTGCTGCCGCCGGTGACGATCGTGCCGTCGGCGATCTCGCCGCAGAGTCGCAACGAGCGGGGTCCGATCCCGCCGGCGAAGATGGGCGGCGTCGCGGGCGGCGGCCAGTCGAGCCGCACGCCGTCGAGCGACACGTAGCGGCCCTTGACGGTCACCCGCTCGCCGGAGAGCAGGGCGCGGAGCGCGTCGGCGTACTCCCGCAGGAGGGTGACCGGCGACTCGACCCGCGCGCCGACCTGGCCCATCCAGTCCTGGACGCCGTGGCCGATGCCCACGCACGCCCGGCCGGGGAAGTAGCGGTCGAGCGCGGCCACCTCCATCGCGGTCGCCGCGACGTTGCGCAACGGCACGGGCAGCAGCCCCATGCCGACCCGGACCCGCTCGGTCCACGCCAGGGCGGCGGCCATGGTGGCGATGCCGCCCTGGAGGAAGCAGTCTTCCCACAGCCACAGCTCCTCGAGGCCGGCCTGGTCAGCGGCGGTGGCCACCGAGCGCAGCCGCTCAGGCGGAAACTGGGGCAGGTAAACGGCGCCGAGTGTCGTCATGCCGCGATCCTGCCTCACTCCTCCGATCGGGTCACGATCAGTTCGCGCTCGCGCGCCGGGCTCAGGCCGGCCTCGCGCCGCCGGTCGAGGCCCCGCTCCCGTTCCCAGGCGAGCGTGTCGGCGAGGACCTCCTCGCGCGGGCGGTGCCGCAGCCCGGCGGCGACCGCGGCGGCGCCGGCACGCCCCATGAACGACTCCCAGCCCGGCGTGCTCACCCACATCGGGATCGACTCCTCGCCCATGAACTCGGCGACCTCTTGCGAGCGCAGCCAGCCGGGGTCGGCGGCCACCACCGGGCCGGAGTGCCCGCCAACCGCCCGGGACAACGCTATCCACTCGCCGAGCGGGAGCACCGGGCCCACCGCGTCGTACGTGCCGGTCGTCCCCGCCTCGGCCGCGTCCAGCAGCCACGCGGTCAGGTCGCGCACGTCGACCACCTGCGTCGGCTGGTCCGGCGCGTCCGGTACGAGCAGCGGCGCCTCCCGGTCCCGCGCGGAGCGGGCGACCCAGTAGCCGGTGCGGTCGGTGTGGTCGCCGGGCCCGCCGATCAGCCCGCACCGGGCGACCAGCAGCCGGTCGCCGGCAGCCGCGACGGCCGCCCGCTCGCAGGCCACCTTCGCCTCGCCGTACAGCTCGCGGTCGACCGTGTCGAGGTCGGTCGGCGGAAGCAGCGGCGCCGACTCGTCCGCGCCCGGCGTGCCGTGGTCGGCGTAGACGTTGCCGGACGAGACGTACGTCCAGTGGCGGGCGCGGCCGGCGAGCGCGTCGAGTGCCCCGCGGACGAAGCCGGGCTGCCAGGAGACATCGAGGACGGCGTCCCAGTCGCGGCCGCGCACCGCGTCGTACGCCCCGGGCGCGCCCCGGTCGGCGGCGACCAGCGTGGCGCCCTCCGCGACGCCGCCGCTCTCACCTCGCGCCAGGCAGGTCACCGCGTGCCCCCGCCGCAGCGCCTCCCGCGCCAGCTCCCGCCCCAACCATGCCGTACCGCCCAGGACCAAGATCTCCATGCCCCCACTGAACCAGCGGTGCGCCGGGCGGCCCAGCCCTGTTCACCCAGAGCGCAAGCGCTGCACCAGGATCTGACCTGGCCATTCGCCGACAGCGAACGGATCGGTGGCGGTGAACCCCTGCCGCTCGTAGTAGCCCACCAGCGCCCGGTCGTCGCCGCCGTAGCAGTCGACCCGCAGCAGGTGGGCGCCGCGCTCGCGAGCGAGGGCACGGGCGTGGTCGAGCAGGGCGGCGCCGACCCCGCGACCCGCGTACTCCCGGCCGGTGACCAGGAGGTTGACGTACAGCTCGGGCTCGGTGGCCGGCGGTACGTACGGCATCGCGTCGCCGACCGCCAGCGCGCCCGCGACCTGACCGTCGAGGTGGGCCAGGTGCAGGCGCCCGCTCTCGGCCCACTCGCTGACCCGGGCGATCCGGCGCGGGTTGGTCGAGTGCGGCTCGGTGCCCCACTGCCCGGTGCGGCCGAGGCCGACCAGCCAGGCGGTGGCGCCGTCGAGCAACTGAAGGACGGCGCCGACGTCGCCCGGCCCGCCAGGGGTGATATCCACGTGTCCCTTTCTACAGGCGTGCGATCAACAGCGCCGCCACGAAGAGGGAGAACCAGTGCAGTGCCTGGTCGGCGACGTACATCCCGCAGACCGGCGAGGTCTGCTGGGCGAAGACCGGTGACCGGGTCGCCCGCAGCAGCCGCCGGACCGGGGTCCGGCGGTCGACGATCCCATGGCTGACAATGCTGAAGCCGAAGCCTGCCACGAGCCCGGTGGCGGAGAGCGGCAGCTCGAGGACGATCGCCGTGCCGGCGAGCACGGCGCCGACGGTCAGGTGATAGCTGAGCAGGTGACCGGTCATCGCCCGGAACCCGGCCCGCCCCTTGGCCGCCTTGTTGTCCGCCTGCTTGTCGGTCTGCGCGATGTGGTCGCCGAGCTGGTGCCCGATCAGTAACGCGAGGAGGACCACCGCGAAGGTGGCCTGGAGGGTCAGTTGCTCGGCGCTCATCCTGGCATCCTGCGTGACGGCTCAGCTTCCATCAGCGTGGTAGCCGACAGTTCCGGGGATTGTGGCAAACCTCGCCCAGGTTTCAACCGTGCGGCGAGTGGGGACAGGGCCGCATGACACAGACGGCGGCCGATCGATTTCCGACCCGGCACCTGCCCGGGGTGACCGTCCGCGAGCTGCCGGACCCGCCACGGTCGCCGTGGCGGATCATCGGGCCGGGCGTGATCGCCGCCGGTGTGGGGCTGGCGTCGGGTGAGTTCGTGCTCTTCCCGTACATCGCGTCACAGGTCGGGCTGGTCTTCCTCTGGGCGGCGGCGGTCGGCATCGTCACCCAGTACTTCCTCAACATGGAGATCGAGCGGTACACGCTCGCGACCGGCGAGACCGCGCTGACCGGCTTCTCCCGCTTCTGGCGGCACTGGGGCCTGGTCTTCGCGATCATGGTGTACTTCGCCAACCTGTGGCCCGGCTGGTCGACCAGCTCGGCGACCATGGTCACCTACCTCTTCGGCGGCGACGCCACCTGGATCGCGGTGGGCATGCTGCTGGTCATCGGCGCCACGCTCACGCTCGCGCCGGTGGTCTACAACGCGCTGGAACGCGTCGAGTTCGTCAAGGTCGCGCTCGTCGTGATCTTCATCGTGGTGGCGATCGCGTTCGCCATCTCCGCCGACGCCTGGGGCGAGCTGCCGAGGGCGGCCACCGCTCCCGAGTTCCCCGCCGAGCTGGGCTTCGCGCTCATGCTCTCCGCGCTGGTCTTCGCCGGGGCCGGTGGCGGGCAGAACCTCTGCCAGAGCAACTGGATCCGGGACAAGCGCTACGGCATGGGCGCGTACGTGCCCCGCCTGGTCAGCCCGGTCACCGGCCAGGTGGAGGCGGCCGCGGGCGGCGGCGGGTACGTCTTCGAGCCGACCGAGGAGAACCTCAGCCGCTGGCGCCGGTGGTGGAAGCTCGCCAACCAGGAGCAGCTCGCCACGTTCGTACTGATCTCGTTCGTGACGATCGTGCTGATGTCGCTGCTCGCCTACTCCACCGTGTACGGCGTGTCCGGCCTGGAAAACAGCGTCTCGTTCCTGGAGGTCGAGGGCGAGCGGCTGAAGGAGGTCGTGGGCGGCTGGTTCGGCACGCTCTTCTGGGTGATCGGCGCGCTCTCGCTCTTCGCCGCCGCGATGGGGATCGTCGACTACACCAGCCGGCTCGCCGCGGACGTGCTCAAGACCTCGTACCTGCGCCGGACCTCGGAGAACAAGCTCTACTTCGGACTCGTGTGGGGCCTGGTGGCGATCGGCTGCGGCATCCTCGTCGCCGGCTTCGACCAGCCGCTGCCGCTGCTCGTCATCTCCGCCTGCGTCGGCGGGCTGATGATGTTCTTCTATTCGATCCTGCTGCTGGCGCTGAACCGCAAGGTGCTGCCAAGGCAGATCCGGCCGCGCGCCTACCGCGTCGCGGCTCTGATCTGGTCGGTGCTCCTCTTCGGTGTCTTCTCCGCGCTCACGGTCTGGCAGCAGGGCGAACGGCTGCTCGACTGGCTGCGCTGAGCGTGCGACCGGGGGCACGCCCAAAACGCGCCCCCGGTCGCGTGCCTCAGCCGGCTAAACGATCTCCTCGGGGCGTGGTTTGCGGACCACCTCCCGATACTTCGGATGGCTGGCGCCGTACAGCGCGAAGTTGAGCTTGGCCTCGCTCAGCGTGAGGTCGCCATTGGGACCTCCCACGGCGACGAACGCTCCCGGATCCGCCTGAGCCGGATCGGTCCAGAAGCAGACCGGGCATGTCACGCACCCGGTCCGGTAACCACAACATGGACAGCGGCTTACGACCGATGCCTGACCCTTACCACCCACGCACCCTAGCCTTTCACGCCACCCGTCCCCGGCGTAACCCGGGGACGGGTGGATGAGTGGGCGATCTTTCAGCTACACGTGGCCCCATTCAGGGTGAAAAGGCCAGGTAGCGGGTTGGGTCCACTGGTCGTCGCGTTGAAGCCGAACGTCTTCGAGGCGCCCGGTTCGATGCGTCGGTTGTGCGACTGGTTCTTGGCGGTCACGGTGGCGCCGGACTGGGTTGTGTCCGCAAGCCACGACTGAGTCACCTTTTGTCCACCTAGGAACGCCCAGCGCAGCGCCCAGCCGTCGATCGCCGCGGTACCCGTGTTGGTCACCGTGGCCTGCGCGGTGAACCCGCCGGACCAACTGCCGTGCACGACGTAGCTGACCTGGCAGCGGGTCGCCGGCACGGGGCCGGCCGCGCCCTGGTCGGCCAGGAAGGAGGCGACCCAGGCCAGGGCCGAGTTCCAGTTGATCGCCACCTCGTTGGTCGCGTACGACTCGATGTGGTCGACGTAGCAGAACATCGGCTTGCACCCGTCGAGCAGCTGCTTGGCGTACGGGTCGTCGAGGCTGGCGTTCGCCCCGCCCGCGATCGAGCCGGCCGGCGGATGTGGCAGCGAGGCGTCCGCCTGGTTGGCGAAGATCCGGCTGTGCTGGTTCTCCGACGCCTTCTCGCCCCAGCCGGTCACGTACGACTGGTTGAGCGCGTTGCGGCCGAGGATGTAGTCGATCCCCCGCACCGCGCCATCCCGGTACTTCGCATCGCCGGAGAGGTCGAACGCGGTGGCCAGGACGACCATGTTGTTGAGGATGTTGCTGTTGGCGCCCCAGAAGTAGGCGCCGGCGTGGCCGGGCATCGGCAGCCCGTACGCCTGGCCCGCCTGGGTCGCGAGGTGCTGGTCCGCGGCGGCGAGCACCGAGGCGCGCAGCCGGGCCCGCTCGGCGGCCGGCAGTCCACTCGGGACGGTGGCCAGGTCGAGGCGGCCGAGCGCGGCGGTGCTGCCCCAGCCGAAGCCGTTCGCGCCGAAGACCTCGTCGCTCGTGTGGTGCGGCGACGCGGTGACATCCGCGAGGTACGCGGCCTCGCCGGTGGTCAGGTAGAGCTCGGCGGCCGCCCAGTAGAACTCGTCGGTCACGTCGTTGTCGCTGTAGGTCCCGCCGCCGTTGCCGTCCTGCGGGTCGGCGTACACGGCGGGGTTCGCCTTGGCGGCCGCGTACGCCGTCTTCGCCGCGGTCAGCGCGCTGGCCGCGAACGCCGCGTCGTACGGTGCGAAGAGGCGAGCGCCCTGCGCGGCCGTGGCGGCGAGGTTGAGCGTGGCGGCCGTGGACGGCGCGTGCAGCTCGCGCTGCTGCGGGTCGTCATGGGGCAGCATCGGGATGCCGGTCCAGTTGGCGTCGTGCATCTTGTGGTGCGCCATGCCGGCGCGCGGCTTGCCGGCCGGCACCTGCATCCGCATGAGAAACTCCAGCTCCCACCGGGCCTCGTCGAGCACGTCCGGCACGCCGTTGCCCCGCTCGGGCACGCGCAGGCTGCCGTCGCCGAGCGCCGCGCCGCCGCCGGCCGTCGGAGCGGTCTTGGTCCGCTCGAACGTGCTGAGCAGTTGGGCCGTCGCGATGCCGCCGTTGACGACGTACTTGCCGTGGTCGCCGGCGTCGTACCAGCCGCCGCGCACGTCCAGCCGGTAGTCGCAGACACCGGCCTGGCAGGGTACGTCGGTGTCGCCCTTGTTCGGCGCCACGCCGAGGTGGCCGGCCGGGCGGGCGTACTCCTCGCCGATCAGGTCGCCACGGATCTCGATGCCGCTGCGCTGGGCGTAGAAGAACTGGAGCGCGTCCGAGCGGAGCCGCTTGAAGACGTCCGCGGCGATGTCGAACGGATGGCTGGTCTCGCCGTCGGCGGTCAGCGTGTACCCGCTGCCGGCGGTGCCGAACGAGGTGAAGTCGACCGTGTGCACGGCCTGCCCGGAGGCCTGGTCGGTGCCGCGCGGCGTGGTCTGGCCGCTGGCCACGACGGTGCCGGCCGCGTTCTTGAGCTGCCACGGCAGCGCCCCGGTGGCGTCGGTGACGACCGTGGCGCCCTTCGGGCCGGTCGGGAGGTAGCCGACCTGGTTGACCCGCACGCGTGGGCCGGTCTCCGGCACGTACGGCGGCTCCTCCTCGCCGCCGAGCAGCGAGACGTTGTCGAGGCAGAAGGTGTACGCGCCCGCGTTGGCCCCCACCTGGAACGCCACCTGCGCCTGGTCGGTGTCGGCCGGCGCGGTGAAGGTGAACTCAAGCCGCTGGGTCTCCCCGGTCAGCTGCACGTCCCGGCTGAAGTACCCCGTGTACGGGTCGACGCCGAGCTGTACCGCCGCGCGGACGGTGGCGCCGGGCGCGGCCGAGGCGTCGAAGGCGAACGTGTACGCGGAGCCGGCGACCAGCGGCACGCCGTTCTGCCCCACGCCCGCGTCCCAGGGGTTGGCCAGCCCGCCGGGCACCTCGGAGCAGAGCTTGCCGTCGAGCACGGCGGTCGAGGTGGTGCCGTACGAGTACCAGCCGGAGGTGCCGTCGTCGAAGTCGCCGTTCTCGATCTGCTCGGGCGCCCCGCCGCTCCCGCCGGAGGTGTCGCTGGTGAGCGAGACGTCGTCGAGGCAGAACGTGAACGGCTCGGCCGAGCCACCGAGCTGGAACGTGAAGACGCCGTTGTCGGAGTCGAGCGAGCCGCTGAAGTCGTACTCGAAGGTCTGGGGCGTGGTCGTGAGGGCGACGTCGCGGGACAGGACCGTGGTGTACGGCACCTCGTCGAGCTGGACGTTCGCGCGGACGGTGACCGACGCGGTGGCGGAGGCGGTGAAGGTCAGCCGGTACGCGTCGCCGTCGACGAGCGGGATGCCGCCGTGGCCGATGCTGGCCTCCCACGGGTTGGCCTGGCCGCCCGGCACATCGGCGCAGAGGCGGTCGCCGACCGAGGCGATGGGCGTGTTGTCGGTGGCCCACCAGGGGGCGGTGGAGCCCTCGAACGTGCCGTTGTCTATGTGCTCGACCACCTCGGCGTGGGCCGTGGCGGTCAGCGCGGTGGTGGTCAGGAGGGCTGCGGCGGCGACCCCGAGGGCCCGTTTCCACAGTCTTGTCGAGGCGGGCCGGAGTCCACGCGGCGCGCGGCGCGTACTGGCGTTGGTGGGGCGTCGGGTCACGGCGGATCCCTTCGGATTCTGGGAGCGCTCCCAATTGGCCATCGATGTTGCCAGCGCGTTTCGCTGATGTCAATCGATGTCTTGGACGCCCGGTGAACCGCACCGCACTCTCCCGACCACCGCAGAAACAAATAGGAATTTAAGCTCATATCGGGCGGGACCGGTGATCTACTAGAGACATCCAAACGTCGCCCTGGCAGGCTCCCAGCCATGACCCTGAAGCTGCGCTACGCGGCGGTGAGCGATACCGGCCTGATCCGGAGCGCAAACCAGGACTCGGTGCACGCCGGGCCACGCCTGCTCGCCGTCGCCGACGGCATGGGCGGGATGGCCGCCGGCGACCTTGCCAGCCGCATTGTGATCGAGTCCGTGGCGCCGCTGGACCGGGAGATTCCCGACGACGGGTTGATCGACGCGCTGCGCGAGGCGCTCGCCACCGCCAACGGCCGCATCCGCGCCGCCGTCGCCGAAGACCCCAGCCGCGACGGCATGGGCACCACGCTCACGGCCCTGCTCTTCACCGGCACCGCCCTGGCGCTCGGGCACGTCGGCGACTCCCGCGCGTACCTGCTGCGTGACGGTCAGTTGCAGCAGATGACCAGAGACGACACGTTCGTGCAGATGCTGGTCGACGAGGGCGTGATCACCCCGGAGCAGGCCAGCCACCATCCGCGGCGGGCGGTGGTGACCCAGGCGTTGCAGGGCGGCGACGCCACTCCGGCGTACACGTTCATGCGCCCCACCGCCGGTGACCGGTGGATGCTGTGCAGCGACGGCCTGTCCAATGTGGTCAGCGCGGAGACGCTCGCGGAGACGCTGTCGGGCTACCCCGACCCGGGCGACTGCGCCCGCCGGCTGGTCGATCTCGCCCTGCGCGCCGGCGGCCCCGACAACATCACCGTCGTGGTGGCGGACGTGGCCGAGAAGGGCTGACCGGCGCCCGGTCGCTGGTGGTGGTCGCGCCCCCGCCCTGGCGCGTTTTTGGGGCGTAGCCGGGGATGCTCCGACCCGATACCGTTCCGTCCATGCATCCCGGCTCGCCACCCCGACCCCCTCAGCAGCCGCCGCCCCCGACCACCAGCAGCCAGGTCGGTGCCACCCTCCCGATCCTCGTCGGCGGGCTCGCACTGCTGCTGATCGCCGGCATCATCGCCGGTGCGATGATCGTGTCGTCCAATCTCGAAAACGACGGCGGTCCGCGTCTGCCGGTGGCAGCCTCCCCCTCCGCGACCGCCCTCCCGTCGTCCACGCTCTCGCCGGGCGACGCGATCTCGGAGTCGGAGTCCGCGGCGCCGTCCGAGTCGCCCTCGCCGGAGCCGTCCACTTCGGAGGATCCGCTGCACGACTCGTGCGTCATCGGCACCTGGCGGGAGACCTCGCACGACAGCGACACGACGATCGACGGCGTGCGCATGCGGCTGCACAGTTGGGGCGCGACCCAGCACTTCAAGGCAGACGGCACGCTCACCATCAACTACGGCAGTGGCGTCAACGCCCGCGCGAAGGTCAACAACCGCACGTACGAGGTCATCTCCTCCGGCATGCTCACGTACAACTGGCAGACCAGCCGTGGCCAGATCCTCTACAGCAACGCCAAGTCGCAGGGCACGGTGGTGTGGCGGCAGAGCGGCAAGGAGACCAGCCGCACGCCGCTGAGCGGCAGCATCGACCCGGAGCGCTACACGTGTACCGGCGACTCGCTGCGCCAGTTCGGCCCGACCTGGACGATCGAGCTCAAGCGGATCAACTCGTCACCGGTGTAAACGGTCGCCACTCCCGGACACTCGCGACGGCGACGCCGGGAGTGGCGAGGTACGGGTCCCGCTTCAGCAGCCGCTCCACGTCATCCCGACCCGGCACGTCGAAGACGACCACCGCGCCGGAGTCGTCGGCGAGCGGCCCCGCCATCCGCACGACGCCCCGCTCGCAAAGGCTGGCGAGCAACCGCCGATGGGCGGAGCGGGCCTGGAGGCGCTCGGCGGTCGGCGCCAGGCTGAGTTCCACGATCCACATGCCCCGGACGCTACGACCGTGCCCGGCTCGGTTGCTGTATCACTGGATACATGACCTCGCTCGGCACGATCCCCGCCTTCGGGACGCTGTCGCCGGCGACACTCGAGGCCCTGACCGCCGCCAGCCGCCCGGTGTCGTACCACCCCGGCGAGGTGATCCCCCGCGACGGCGACGTGCTCCTCCTGATGAGCGGCGCGGTGGTCAGCGCCCATGCGGACGCCTCCGGCACCAAGGTGTGGCCGGCACGCTCGCGACCGACGCCGCGCCCGGCGAGATCGCGTGGCGCGGCTCGCAGGAGGCGCTGGCCCGGATCCTCGGCCTGAGCCGCGTCACCGTCAACCGCACTCTCCGCCGCCTGACCGACTCGTCGGCGATCGCCATCACCCGGAGCGGCGTGGCGATCCGCGACCCGCGCGCCCTGCACGAGATCGCCGCACGCGGCGCCACCGCCCACGACGCCTGAACCGCAGACCCCGCCGCCGGCCTCCCGGCTCACCGTGCCTCGCGCCCTCGTCCGCGCAACGCAGTGATCCGGTGCGTGCCCGCCAATGCAAGGTCTGTCAGCCCGGACGCGCTTCGGCTTCGGGAGGTCTCCGTTCACGCGAGAGACCTCCCGATACGCGATCAACCGTCCGCCGGACGGTGGGTCGGAGTCAGCCGAGCTGCTCGTCGACCATGCACCACCGCCAGCTCTCGCCCGGTTCGAAGGACCGGATCACCGGATGACCGGTGGCGCGGTGGTGTGCGGTCGCGTGCTTGGCGGGCGACGAGTCGCAGCAGCCGACGCGGCCGCAGGTGAGGCAGAGCCGCAGGTGTACCCAGTCGTGGCGGCCGGACTCCAGGCAGTCCTGGCAGCCCTCCGTGCTCTGCGGCTCCACCGTGCCAGCCTCAGCGAGATGCGTACAGCTCATCGCAACCACGCTCCGCCGCTCGGCGCGCATCCGCCGCCGTAGCCGAGGCCCGTAGCCTCGCGACTCCCACTCATTAGTCCTCCGTCGTTCGCTGCAGCAAAGACTCCTCCAGGTCCAGGTCGCGCTGTGCCCGGCGGAGCACCTCTTCGGCGATGCGTCCCTCGTCTCGGGCGGACCGGAACACCTCGCGCTCGGCGTCGATCATCTCGCGGCGCAGCCGCCCGTACGCGCGGGAGGGCGTCTCCGACGGGCCGAGTCGCTCCCACGCCTTGTTGGCGCGGTGCTCGGCGAGTTCCCGCAACCGATCGACCGTACCCGCCGGCGCGCTTTCGGCGAGTTGGTCGAGCCGGTCGCGGGCCGCGCGGCTGGCCGCGTTCTGCACGGCGGCCTCGGCGAGCGTGTCCTCGTTGGGGTCGTCCGGCGGTATGCGCAGGCGGCGCGCGTACCAGGGCAGGGTCGCCCCCTGGAGCACGAGCGTCACCACGATCACCGCGAACGCGAGCCAGACGAAGAGCGCCCGGGGGTACGCCACCTCGTCCGGCCTGGGCAGGGCGAGCGCGGCGGCCAGCGTGACCACGCCGCGCATCCCGGCCCAGCCCACCACCGCCGGGTAGCTGGCCGGCGGGAGCGGGTCGCGGCGGCGCACGCGCGGGATGAGCCGAGCGAGGTACACGGTCAGGAAGATCCACAGGAAGCGGGTCCCGATCAGCGTCCCGACGACCGCCCCGGTGATCTCGATGACCTCGATCCACGGCGTCTTCATACTCCGCAGGACATCGCGCAGTTGTAGGCCGACCAGCAGGAAGACCATGCCCTCCAGCAGGAAGCGGGCGATCCGCCAGAACCCCTCGGTCTGCAACCGGGAGGCCGCCGACATCAGCTTGGGAATCCGGTGCCCCAGGTAGAGGCCGGCGACCACGACCGCGACCACGCCGGAGGCCCCCACCACCTCGGCGGGGAGCACGATGAGGAACGGCGTGAGCAGCGACAGTGCCGTGTCCATCAGCGG
Source organism: Phytohabitans kaempferiae (assembly GCF_042433955.1). Lineage (NCBI taxonomy): Bacteria > Bacillati > Actinomycetota > Actinomycetes > Micromonosporales > Micromonosporaceae > Phytohabitans > Phytohabitans kaempferiae. Next base: position 148,267 of record NZ_JBHLUH010000005.1, read on the forward strand.
GTCCTTGATCCGCTTGTGCACGTACGCGAACACCAGCGCACCGACCACGCCGATCGCGATGCCACCACCGGCCGCGAGCGCCACCTCGGTGGCCACGTTGAAGAACCCCACCGCGGCGCCGGTCGCGGCCGCCACCGATACCCGCAGCAGCACCAGCGCGGTGGCGTCGTTGATCAGGCTCTCGCCCTCGAGGATCGTCACGACCCGCCGGGGCAACCGCACCCTCCGGGCGATCGCCGTGGCCGCGATCGCGTCGGGCGGCGCGACCACCGCGCCGAGGGCCACGCAGATGGCGTACGGCACGCCGGGCAGCATCAGGTGCAGCACGGTGCCGACGAGGAACGCGGTAACGACGACCAGCCCGATCGCGAGCAGCAGGATCGGGCGCAGGTTGAACCGGAAGGCCGGCACCGACGTCTCGACCGCGGCCACGTACAGCAGCGGCGGCAGGATGCCAACCAGCGCCAGGTGCGGATCGAGGTGCACCTCGGGCACGAACGGGAGGAACGACAGGCCGAGCCCGGCGATCACCAGCACGATCGGGGCGAGCAGCCCGAGCCTGCGGGCCAACGCGGTGCCGATCACCGCGATCGCCACCAGTCCGACGACCTCCGCCAGCCCGTCCATGGGCTGAGCTTAGGGCGGTGAGGGTACGCCCACCGCCAGCCCGCGAGGTTCGCTAGAGTAATCAGGCCGTTGCTGTCAGCCACCGAGACATCCGGGGATTGCCGCGATGCGCCGACGCTTGACGACCCTTCTGCTCGCCCTCACCGCGATCGTGGCCCTCGCCTGCGAGGAGGGCAGTGCGGGCGGGCGAGGGCGGGAGACGCCGAAGCCGTCCGACAGCGACCTACCGTCGTCCATGGCCGCGCTCGGCGACTCGATCTCCCTGGGCTTTGGCGCCTGCTTCACGATGAACCACTGCCAGCGGTGGTCCTGGTCGACCGGCGCGAGCCCGCAGGTCGACAGCCACTACCGGCGGCTGCGCGCGGACAACAAGGCGATCGACGACCAGGCGTCCAACTACTCCTCCCGGGGTGCCCGGGCCGCCGACCTGCCGGCCCAGGTCGACAAGGCGGTCGCCGCCAAGGTCGAATACGTGACCGTGCTGGTCGGCGCCAACGACATCTGCCGCGGCACGATCGACGACATGACGCCGGTCGCCGACTTCCGGCGAGCTGTCGACGCCGCGCTGGGCCGGCTGCGCAAGGGGCTGCCCAAGGCGCACCTGCTGGTGGTGAGCATCCCCGACCTCAACCGGCTCTGGGAGGTCGGGCACACCGAGCAGCGGGCGGTGCGGGCGTGGTCGCGCGGCATCTGCCCGGCACTGCTCGCCAATCCGACGTCGACCGCCGAGGCCGACGTGAGCCGCCGCTCAGCCGTGGCCACGCGGGTCGACGGATACAACTCGCAGCTCGGCGCCGCCTGCAAGGCGTACGGCAAGCTGTGCACGTACGACGGCGGCGCCGCTCACCGGGTCCGCTTCACGCTCAACATGATCAACCGGGTCGACTGGTTTCACCCCGACGTAGACGGCCAGCGCAAGCTCGCCGAGGTCACGTATCCTCGCCACTTCGCTGCCTAGGCACGCGCGGCGGCTGCCGGTAGAGCGCGGTGGTGCGCCGGGCCAGGTCCTTGGTCGCCGCCGAGTTGGCCCAGGTGCCGAAGACCACGCCGGCGCCCGGCACCACCTTGGCGACCATGCGCTTCGCGGCGCCGACGCCGGCCATCTGCGCCAGCTTGACGCCCAGCCGCAGGAAGGTGCGCCCGGCGGCGGTCGGCTGCCCGAAGAACGCGCCGGCCCGCTCGCGACCCGCCGCCACGCCCAGCGCCAGCCGCGCGGTCTCGGCGACCTTGTGCACCTTCTGGAGCACGAGCAGGTCGGAGGCGCGGTCGCCGTGCGTCGGGTCGACGCCGTACGCCGCGGCGAGGTGCAGCACCATGCGCGCCTGGGTCCAGGCGAGCACGCCCACGTCGACCACCGCGCCGGGCAGGCCGGCCGCACCGGAGACCGCGCCGGAGAGGCGGGCCAGGTTGACGAAGCGCCGCGTCGCGCGGCGGGCAAGCTCGTCCGGGGGTACGCCGGGCTGCCGCGCCCGGGACTGCTCGGCCCACCGCTTCGCCTCCGGGCCGAGCCGCCGCACCGCTTCGAGGGCGAGGTGCTCGGGCGCGTACTGCGGGTCGCTCTTCATGCGGTCCCACAGGCCGGCCGGTGGCTCGACCGGGCCGTCGTCCGCGGTGGGTTCCTCAGAAGCCGCCGCCTGCGGCTGAGGTTCGGTCACGGAGTCCTCCGGGGGGCGAGGGGGTCCTTACCATATTGCCCGGAAGTGACCACCCCTCGTCTCCCCGGAGGGCGTCGGCTCGTCCCCGCGCGGGTCAGCCGTTGCCGACGCCCTGGTCCAGCAGGCCCTGCACGATCGCGGTCGCGGCCGGCTCGTGCTTGGCGTACGCCTCGGGGTACGCCGAGACCTGCACCGCCTGGGCGGCGTACGTCAGCGGCATGCGGTCCCAGCCGGGCACCTGCAGCAGCCCCTGGTAGAACTTCATCGCCGCGTACTCCGGCTGCATCAGGCTCGCCACCGGACCCCAGCCGGTGCTGGTGCGCTGCTGGAAGAGGCCGACCGAGTCGTGGTCCCAGCCGGTGCCCTGGTGCGGATACTGCTTGGACTCGGGCAGCACCTCGCTGGCCCGGTTGAGCAGCGTGCTCTCCTGCATCGCGGTGGCGACGGCGATGACCATGCCGCGCTCGGGTACGCCGTGCTTCGCGCCGGTCCGCACGATCGCGGCGGCGTTGTCGGTCTGTACCTGCGAGAGGCCGGCGACGGGGGTGACCTTGGCGGGGGCCTTCTTCGGCGCCGCCTCCTCCTTGGCCGGCGCCTTCTCCGGGGCCTTTTCCGGAGCCTTTTCCGGGGCCTTCTCCGGAGCCGCCTCATCCTTGGCGGCGGGCTTCTGCTCGGCACCGTCCTTCGTGGACTCCTTCTGGTCGGCGCCGGTCGCGTCGGCCTTGTCGGCGTCGAGGGCATCGGCCGAGCCGACGTCTGCGCGCTCGGCCCGGGAGGCCGGCGCCTCGGCCGCCCTGTCCCGCTCCGCCTGCGCGTGGGCGGCGATGACCGGGGAGACAACGGTCGCCGGGCCACTCGTCGCGGCGCCGGTCTCGGCGAATGCGGCGAACCCGAGGACGCCGATCACGCCGGTGGCGACTGTGAGCCGCACCTTGCGGGCGTTGAGCTGGGACCTGATCTGCGTCCAGTCGCGGGCGCGGAGCCAGGCGGGCACGTCGGTGGCCCACTGCTTCGCACGCCCCTCAACTACGGAGGGCAATGTCCGCGCCCAGGACGTCGTCTGCGCCCATGACGGAACGTGAAGGTGGCGAGGTACCTGGTGCCGGTCGGGGGATGCGCCATCAGCCGAACGGTCAGTGGGGGCTGCGGCGCCGGACTGGGGGATCTTGGTGTCGTCGTCACGCATCCAGCGAGGTTAGACATGCCCTCCCGCGATCACACACAGTGATTTTGTGAGCCGCACCACTTTGCTGGTTCCTAAATTCGGTCACCCAGCGTCACCGACGCGTGCGAGGGCGACAACCTCGCCAGACCGGCAAGTCGGGTATGCACTGAGAGTCATGACAAGACAGGAGATATCCTCTCCCGTCAATGATCAAAAAGCGACATGCCTCTACCTCCACCGTTCGGGGGATGCAACCTAGACCTCCCGCAACCCGTACGGAGGAACGGATCCAACACGCAGTAGTCGTATGTAGACACAGAGTAGTGGTGCCGTCGGGGCTAGGGTCGGGCGGTGCGTGACCTCCGCCACCTGCCGAAGGCCAACCTCCACCTCCACCTGACCGGCTCGATGCGCCCGGAGACGCTCACCGAGCTGGCCGACCGGTACGGCATCCCCGTCCCCCCGCCCCTCGCCCCCGGCGTGACGCACGGCTGGGCCGCGTTCCAGACCCGCTACGACGCGGCGCGCGCCGCCCTGCGTACCGCGCAGGACATCGCCCGGGTCGTGGCCGAGGCCGCCGCGGACGACGCGGCCGACGGTGCGGGGTGGCTGGAGATCCAGGTCGACCCCACCTCGTACGCCGAGCGGCTCGGCGGTCTGGAGCCGGTGGTCGAGGCGGTACTCGCCGGCGCGCGGGGCGGCCCGACCGGTGTGGTCCTGGCGGCGAGCTGGGCCCGCCCGCCGGAGGAGGCGGTACGGATCGCCCGCCTCGCCGCCCGGTACGTCGGCGCCGGGGTCGTGGGCTTCGGACTCTCCAACGACGAGCGTCGCGGGCGCGTGGCCGACTTCGCGCCCGCCTTCCGGATCGCGGCCGAGGCGGGGCTGCTGGCGGTGCCGCACGGGGGCTTCTACGAGCCGTCCTGGCACGTACGCGACTGTGTGAACACGCTCGGCGCCACGCGGGTCGGCCACGGCGTGACCGCCTGCACCGACCCCGGCACGCTCGACCTGCTCGCCGCGAAGGGCGTCGCGCTGGAGGTGTGCCCCACGTCATACCCGCCGCTGGGCGTCATCGCCGAGTTCGCCGCGCTCCCGCTGCGTACCCTGCTCGACGCCGGCGTCCGGGTCGCCCTCGGCAGCGACGACCCGCTGCTGTTCCCGGGCGGCCTGCACCGGCAGTACGAGATCGCCCGCGACGAGCTGGGCTGCACCGACGACGACCTGGCGGTGCTTGCCCGACATTCGGTCGAGGCGTCCGCGGCACCGCCGGAGGTACGGCGGCGGCTCGCGGTGGGAATCGACCGCTGGGTCGCCGGGGTTTAATTACGGAGTAGCAGTTTCTCTTCACGAGGAGGACCGGTGCTCGATCCGCATGGCCTGTACGAGCTGGCCGAGGACGTGCCCGAGCTGGGCCGGCCGGTGCTGGTGCAGGCGCTGAGCGGCTTCGTCGACGCGGGCAACGCCGTCCGGCTGGCGCGTGAGCACCTCCTGAAGACGCTCGAGTCCCGTTCCGTGGCCACGTTCGACATCGACCAGCTGCTCGACTACCGGTCCCGCCGCCCTCCGATGATCTTCATAGAGGACCACTGGGAGTCGTACGAGGCGCCCAAGCTGGAGCTGCACCTGCTGCACGACGACGCCGGCACGCCCTTCCTGCTGCTCACCGGCCCCGAGCCCGACCTTCAGTGGGAGCGGCTCGTGGCCGCGCTGACCGCGGTGGTCGAGCGGTTCGGCGTGCGGCTGACCGTGGGGCTCAACGCGATCCCGATGGCCGTCCCGCACACGCGCCCGACCGGCATCACCGCCCACGGCACGCGGCGCGAGCTGGTCGCCGGCTACGAGCCGTGGCTCCAGCGCGTGCAGGTGCCGGGGAGCGCCGGCCACCTGTTGGAGTTCCGCCTCGGGCAAAAGGGGCACGACGCGATGGGCTTCGCCGCGCACGTGCCGCACTACCTCGCCCAGGCCGAATACCCCGCGGCCGCCGAGCAGCTGCTGACCTCGGTTTCCAAGTCGACCGGGCTGCTGCTCCCCACCGAAGGGCTGCGCTCGGCGTCGGACGACGTGCGCGCCGACATCGACCAGCAGATCGCCCAGACCGCCGAGGCGGCCGAGCTGGTGCGGGCGCTGGAAGAGCAGTACGACGCCTTCACCCGTGGCCGCCAGCGCGGCGCCAACCTCCTCGCCGACAGCGGCCCGCTGCCGACCGCGGAAGAGCTCGGCGCCGAGCTGGAGCGCTTCCTCGCCGAGCAGGGCAAGTCGGGAGACTCAGGGCCGGGTCAGTGACCATGCCCGCACGCCGCCGATGATGCCGGCGGTGTTGGGCACCACGACCACGTCGTCGCCCATCTTGGCGAGCTGCTCGGGGCGGATCCGCCGGGCGTTGCCGCCGCCGATGTAGAGCCGGTCCCACAGGAAGACCGGCCGCAGCCCGTCGACGATCGTGCGGATCCGGCGCGACCAGAAGGCGTCGCCCAGGCGCCGCCGCTCGTGCTCGCCGATGTACGTGTCGTAGCTCATCCCCCACCGCACCGGCGCCTGGGAGAACTCAAGGTGCGGCGCGAGGATGCCGCCGTCGAAGAGGGCCCAGCCGAGCCCGGTGCCGAGCGTCAGCACCAGCTCCAGCCCGGTGCCGGCGACCACTCCCGCGCCGTGCACCTCGGCGTCGTTGAGCACGAGCGTGGGCATGTCGAAGGCGCCGGTGAGGGCGGTCCGGGCGTCGAAGCCCGCCCACTGCCCGACGAGGTCCGGGTCCACCTTCGTGCGGGGGCCGTTGCGGGTCACGTAGTGCGGGGTCGCCACCACCACGCCGTGCCGGATCATCCCTGGCATCCCCACCGTGGCCCGCTCGGCGGTGGGCAGCTCGCCCGCGAGGTCGCTGAGGGTCTGCACGAAGAGGGAGGGCGGCAGGGGGTACGGCGTCGGCACGCGCACCGGCTGGGCCCGCATCGTGCCCGCCTCGTCCAGTACGGACGCCTTGATGCCGCCCCCGCCACAGTCGATCGCCAGCGTGGTAGTCACAGGGACAGTGTGCCCGCATCCGGGCCGCGATCATGCGCGTCGCGGCCCGGTCAGGTTGCCGGACCCCGCGGCCGGCCTGGACCGCGGGATCCGGCGCGGGTCAGGCGTTCGCGCACACCGTCCCGTTGAGACGGAACTCCGCCGGGCGGTTGTTGGTGCCGCTGTAGCTGGCCTGGAAGCCGAAGGTCGCGTTGCCGTTCGTCGGGATGGACGCGTTCCAGCCGACATTTCGCGCGGTCACGCCGGCGCCGCTCTGCGTGACCTGGGCGTTCCAGGCGTTGGAGATGACCTGGTTGCCGGGGAAGTTCCAGGTGAGCGACCAGCCGTTGACCGCCGAGCCCCGGTTGGTCACCGTGACGTTGGCGGTGAAACCGTTGCTCCACTGGTTCACCTGGTACGCCACCGTGCAACTGCCGCTGACCGGCGGCGTGGTGGGCGGCGTCGTCGGCGGGGTGGTGGGCGGCGTCGTCGGCGGGGTGGTGGGCGGCGTCGTCGGCGGGGTGGTGGGCGGCGTGGTCGGCGGCGTCGTGGGGGGCGTGGTCGGCGGGGTCGTGGGGGGCGTGGTCGGCGGGGTGGTCACCGTGCCCACCGGCGGGAAGCGCAACACGCGGTCGTCGTTGGCGGCGGGCTGGCCACGGCCGTCGCGGTTGCTGGTGGCGACCCAGAGCCAGCCGTCCGGACCGACGGCGACGGTGCGCAGCCGCCCGTACTGCCCCTGGAGCTCGGCGGTCGGGTTGCCCGCGGTGCCGCCGCTGCCGTTGAGCGGCACCTTCCACAGCCGGGCGCCGCGCAGCGCGGCCACGATCAGCGTGTTGCCGTCGACGGTCGCCCCGCTGGGCGATGCCTCGGCGGTGGTCCACTGCACGATCGGGTCGCGGAAGCGCGGGTCGCCGGCCCGCCCCTCGACCGTCGGCCAGCCGTAGTTTCCGCCCGGCACGATGTGGTTGACCTCGTCCCAGGTGTTCTGCCCGAACTCGCTGGCGTACAGCCGGCCGGAGGAGTCCCAGGCCAGCCCCTGTACGTTGCGGTGGCCGAGGCTGTATACGAGCGAGCCGGCGGTGGGGTTGTCCGGCGGGGTGCTGCCGTCCGGCCGCATCCGCAGGATCTTGCCGTTGCGGCTCTGCGCGTTCTGCGCGCTGGCGGTGTTGCCGGCGTCGCCGACGCCCGCGTAGAGCATGCCGTCCGGCCCGAAGGCGATCCGCCCGCCGTCGTGGATGCTCGCCCGCGCCAGCCCGGTGAGGATCGGCGTCTGGGTCTGCGGGTTGGCGAGCGTGAAGCGGACGATCCGGTTGTCCGAGGCGGAGGTGAAGTACGCGTAGACGAAGGCGTCCTGCGCGTAGGTCGGCGAGACCGCGAGCCCCAGCAGGCCGGCCTCGCCGGTCGCCGAGACGCCACTGATCGTGGCCACCTGCTGTGCCTGGCCGCCACCGGCCGGGATGCGCAGCACGCGACCGCTGTTGCGCTCGCTGACCAGCGCGCTGCCGTCGGGCAGGAACGCCAGCCCCCACGGCACGGTCAGCCCACTGGCCGCGGTCTGCGGGCGGCTGAAGTCGAAGTTTCCGTTGGCGAGTGTGGTTATCGGGTCCGCGGCGGACGTGGTCGCCGCCGCGGCCAGGCCGGCGCCGCCGGCGGTCGCCACGACGGCGGCAAGTGCGATGACGAGACGGGTACGCACGGCGATCTCCTAGCTGCTGAGCCGGTCCCCTCGGCTACCAATACAGCGATCACCGTCAATGTATCACGCGTTCTTCGTCTCTACGAGCGACGCGAATGCCACGATGTTGTCCTGGTATCCGGTGCTCCCGCCGACCCACCGGCCACCGCAGGTGATCAGGCGTAGGCCGGGGCGCGTGTAGTCGCCGTAGACCCGCTCGGTGGGGAGCTTGGACTTGCCGAAGCGCTCCACCGAGTTGACCTCGAAGATCGCCATCGACCGGTCGCGGCGGGTCACCTCGATCCGGTCACCGGGCTTGAGCTTGGGCACCGAGAAGAAGACGGACGGGCCGTCCTTGGTGTCGGCGTGCCCCACGATGATCGCCGGGCCGAACTCGCCCGGCGTCGGCCCCCGGTCGTACCAGCCCGCCTCGTTGTGCCGGTGCACCGAGGGCACCGAGATCGAGCCGTCGTCGGCGAGGCCCACACCGTGCACCGGGGCTCTCACGTCGATCGACTCGATCGCGATGCGGATCGGGCGGCTCGGCTCCATGACCGGGAACTCGCGTGGCGGCGGCTTGCTGTCGCCGGAGAGCGCCGCCCAGAGGCCGGTCTCCTCGGTCAGGCCGGCGCCCACCGCGAGCACGCCGGCGAGTGCCACCACGATGGCGACCGGACCGGTGAACCGGCTGGCGGCCATCGATCAGGTCGTCTCGGCGCGGCGCCGCCGCAGCGTGTACGCCCCCAGGAGCGCCCCGACCGCGATGGCGACCACGCCGCCACCGACCAGGAGGCCGCCGGAGCCGTCGCCGGCCATGCCGCCGAAGCCGGTGGCCGGACCCTCGCTCGGCCGACCGCCCGGGAGCACGTTGAGCCGGGCGGTGGCCGACCCGCCGCCCTCGCAGCTCAGCCGCACCTCGTAGCGGCGGGCATCCCGCTCGGCCGGCACGGTCACAGCCGCGGTCAGCACGTCGAACTGCGGATAGACCCTGACCTCGCCGAACGCGCCAGACTCCACAGTGGCCGGTTTGGTGTTGTCGTCGCAGCTCGCCCGGATCCCGACCAGGTATCCAGCCTGGACGGTCTCCGGGTTGAGCTCGACGTAGGTGGCGGCCTTCATCCGGAGCGTGGTGCCGCCCTGCGGCACGGAGGCCGAACGGTGGGCGTCGGCGGCGTGCGCTGGCGCCGCTGTGGACAGGACCACGGCCATGATGACGGCGGCCGCTGCGATGGCGCCGCGTCCTCCCATGGTCAGATTCTCCCCGTGATCGACTCGTCCTTCAAGTCGCTCTCCCGGAGGGACGCGGCGCCGATGCCGTGCCGTTACGTGGCCACGCAGGTCGGCGTGGGCGCCGTGTTGCTCCCGGTCCAGCTTCCGATGAAGCCGAAGGTGGCCGAGGCGTTCGGCGCGATGGCGCCGTTGTAGCCCACGTTCGTGACGGTCACAGTGGACCCGCTCTGCGTGTACGAACCGCCCCACATCTGGTTGACCCGCTGCCCGTTGGGGAAGGTCAGGCGCACCGTCCAGCCGCTGGTCGCGGAGGTGCGGATGTTGCGCACGACGACCTCGCCCTGGAAGCCGCCCGGCCACTGCCCGACCGTACGGTAGGTGGCGGCGCACCCGTCACCGGTGCCCGGCGGCGGTCCGGTGGTCGGTGGGGCGGTCGTGGGCGGTGCCGTCGTCGGGGGCGCGGTGGTCGGCGGCGCGGTGGTCGGGGGCGGCGTCGTCGGGTTCACGCCGCCCAGGGCGGCCGCGAGTGCCGGGTACCACCGGTCCGCGATCTTCTGGTCGCCGGCGGCGTTGGGGTGCACGCCGTCGTACGTGTCGGTCGCGGTGTTGAAGCCGGTCCACTGGTCGACCACGGTGATCGGCGACTGGCTGGTGGTCTTGCCGGCGGCCCAGGCGGGGATCGCGTTGTTGAACGACACCACGCGCTGCCCGCACTCGGCGCACTGGCTGGTACCCATCGGGATGATCTTCGCGACCAGGATCCGCATCCGCGGGTTGCTGGCCCGCATCTGGTCGACAAGCTTGGAGAACGCGGCCAGGATGACGTCGTTCGACCGATTGCTCCACACGTCGTTGGTGCCGAAGTGCATCATCACCACGTCGGGGCGCGTGGCGGCGAGCCAGCCGACGAGCTGGTTCTGGTCGGCGACGTTGGTGGCGAGGAAGCCGCCGTGCCCCTCGTTGTCCCCGTCGTACGCCACGCCGCACCCCTGAGGTGGCAGAGTGCCGACGAAGTCGACGTCGGTGAGGCCGCCGCTCTGCAGCCGGTTCCACAGGATGGCGCGCCAGCAGCCGGGCGAGCCGGTGATCGAGTCGCCGAGCGGCATGACCCGCACCGGGGCGGCCGCGCTGGCCTCAGGGGCGGTCACCACCTGCTGGGCGGCGATGAACGCGATCGCGGCCATCAGGCCGGCGAGCAGGGACCTTTTCCACATGCACCGCATTGAAGCATGTGGATACATTCCAACTCAACCGGTTCAGGGACTAAGTTTGTCGTACCGTCGGATTAGAATGTGTGTACGAACACGGCTCGTCACTCTTCGTTAGGAGACTGCTGTGACCGGCGCCCCTCCCCCCTACGCCACCTTGCTCGCCTTCACCCGTTATGTCGGGCGCACCGGCCCGCGCAAGGCCACCTTCGTCTCGGGCCTGCGCCGCCAGCGCGAGTCCGGTTCCGGGTTCAACCCGCACGGCACGCTGGTCAAGGCACTCAAGGCCGACATCCAGTTCCGCACCGGCGGGGCGCACCTGACCGCCGCCATCGACCTGGTCCGACCACGCTGGCGCCCGCTCTACGAGGCGATCACCCCCGGCGCCCTCGCCTACCTGGGCTCACTCGGCGACCCGGCGGCGGTCGGGCTGGCACAGACCCGCGACGCGCTCGGCGTGCTCGGCGGTCTCTCCATCAAGGTCAACCCGCACCTCGGCCTGCGCTACGACGACGGCCGCGCCGAGGCGGTCCGCCTCCACTTCGACCCCGACCCGCCGGCCGACGAGGCGCTGGTCGCCACGCTGCACCTCATGACCCGCCATATGCGGCAGGTGTTGCCGCACGCCACGCCGGTCGTGGTCGACGTGCGCCGCGGCCTGGTCCACCGCCCCGACCCGGCGACGAAGCCCGAGGAGGTCGAGCGCTGGCTGACCGGCGAGGCCGCCGCCTTCGCCGCGATGTGGGGCGCCGTGGCCTGACCTCCCACCTTCCCGCCGGGACGGGACCCCCGGCGGGCCGGCGGCGCCGGTCGCGAAGCCGCGGCCGGCGCCGCCGTATCCTTGGCGGGCCATGAACTCACCCCGCACCTCCGCCGTCCACCACGCCCGGGTCCGCACCTTCCATCCCCGGCGCGGCCGGATGAACGGCCGCCACGCCGACGCGCTCACCCGGCTCTGGCCGCTGTGGGGCGTGCCCATCCCGGAGACGCCCACCGCCCGCCTCGACCTGCCCGCCCTCTTCGGCCGGCGGGCGCCCCTGGTGCTGGAGATCGGCTCCGGCATGGGCGAGGCGACGGTGGAGATGGCCGCCGCCGACCCGCACCGCGACTACCTCGCCGTCGACGTGCACACGCCCGGCGTGGCTAACCTGCTCGCGGTGGTCGAGGAGCGAGGGCTGACCAACGTACGGGTCGGCCTCGGCGACGCCATCGTGCTGCTGCGCCACATGCTCGCACCGGCCAGCCTGAGCGCGGTGCACGCCTTCTTCCCCGACCCGTGGCCCAAGGCGCGCCACCACAAGCGCCGGCTGATCCAGCCCGCACACGTCGCGCTGCTCCGCTCCCGGCTCGTGCCCGGCGGGGCGCTGCGGTGCGCCACCGACTGGGCCGAGTACGCCGAGGTCATGCTGGAGACGCTGGCCGCCGACCCGGAGCTGGTCAACGAGCACGAGGCGTACGCGCCGCGGCTGGCCGAGCGCCCGCTCACGAAGTTCGAGCAGCGCGGCGTCGAGGCCGGCCGGGAGATCTTCGACCTGTCGTTCCGCCGCCGCTGAGACGCGAGGCGACCGCGCGAGGCGGCCCGCGCGGGCCGCAGGAAGCCACAGTGGACTGTCCTATGTGAGCGCCACGGCCAGCCCGAGCCGGCGCAGGAGCGGGCCGTACGGACGTCCCCGGGGCGCGGGATCGACCGGCGGCGGCGCCTCCTCCCCGGCCCGCGCGGCCAGCACGTCGGTGACGAGCCCGGTCGACGGCGGATCGAGTACGAGGAAGCCGGCGGCGACCAGGTTGAGCACGGGCACCAGATGCTGCTCCACCTCGTTCGCCGGCACCAGGCCGAGGATGCCGTGCGCCACGGCCTCCACCATGCCCCGCCGGTCGATCGGCCCGGCGTGCACCAGCACGGCGGTCCAGCCGAGCGCCGCCCCGGCCCGCAGCTGGTCGATCGTGGGGTCGACCAGGACCCGTACGACCGGCCCTCGGTGCGAGCGGAGCCAGTGCACCTGCGCGACCGCCTCCGGCCCCTGCTCGCGGACGACCGCCAGCCGGTGCACGATCAGCGTCGTGACGACCCGGTCCAGCACCGGGCTCGGATTGCCCACCGTCACCGCCAGCACCGGCCGCCCCAGCGGCGCGGTCGGTTCGTCGCCGGGGTCGGCCGCCCGCTCGGCGGTCGCGGCCGGCGGCGCGGGCGCGCCCACCTTGGCGTAGACCCGGCGCCGGTGGTTTTCCACGGTGCCGGGGCTGATGGCGAGCAGGTCGGCGATCTCGGCGACCCGGTGCCCGGAGCGGAGCAGCAGGAGGATCTCGCGCTGGCGGGCGGTGAGCGCGCCGCCCGCCAGGGGGCCGGACGGGAGCCCGCGCAGCACGGCGAGGAGTCCGCCGAGACCGTGCGCGGACGGCACCAGCGCCACCACGCCGCACCTGCACACCGCGGCGAGATCCGCGGCCGAGAGCCGCTCGTACACCAGCACCACCGAGATCGCCGGCAGCCGCGTGTGGAGGGTACGGAGCACGGACAGCAGCTCGCCCGGTCGCGGACCCCCGTCGACGAGCACGATGTCGGGCCGCTGGTGCTCGGCCAGCGGCGCCAGCTCGGACCCGCGGTCGACCTGACCCACGAGCGTGTAGTCGGGCAGCGTGCCGAGGTACGCCGCCAGCGCGTCGCGCCGGAGCTGATCCGCGGAACACACCACGACGCGGGCGGGTCCCGGTGCACTTCCACTACCCATGGGGCCCCCTGGTGAGGAGCAGGGACAGCCATCGGTGGGGATGGATTTCCAAGCAGGATACCGAGTGGCGCCACGCCCGAGTCCCGCTGCGCCAAGCGGTACCTGGGACGCGACGAGCGGTACGACATCTGCGCCGAACGGCCAGAGTGGACGGTGCCGGTCGCGGCCGGCGGCTGGGGCGGAGGATGGCTTACGCCAGAAGAGGGCTCGGCCCCGGCCGGTCCGCTCGGTGGCCGCGATCAGCCTCACACTTGTCACCAGGGCGGTAAGGGATCTACGGTCAGCGCAGCTGCGCCATGTCGCAGATGCGTCAACGAGGGATGTGCACCGTGCTCGAAGCGGCCGGACTGAGCGCCGCGGAGGAGTCGACCTACCTGTCTCTGGTGCGCCAGGGCAGCGCCCCACTCCCCCAGCTCGCCGACCGCATCGGGCTCACCGCCGCCGGCACTCGACGGGCGGTCGCGGGCCTGCAGCGCAAAGGGCTGGTGCACCGCACGCCGCCACCGCAGGAGCGGGTCGTCCCGGTCCCGCCCGACCTCGCCGTGGAGCAGCTCGTCCGGCGCCGCATGGAGGAGCTGGAGCGCACTCGCGAGGCCGCGCTCCGCCTCGCCGACGAGGCCGAGCACCTGGTGGCCAGCCGCAGCACCGAGGAGCTGATCGAGATCGTCTCCGGGCGGGCGGCGGTGGGGCGCGCGTTCGACCGGGTCCAGCGCACCGCCCGCAAGGAGATGCGGGTGCTGGTCGCGCCGCCGTACGCGAAGCCCACCGGGGTCAACCGCACGCAGCTCGACCGCGAGGCCGCCGGCGTGAGCTACCGGGCCGTGTACGACGCGACCGCCCTCGCCGACCCCGGCGTGGCGGCCGCCGCCGCGACCCACCTGCGCGCCGGCGAGCAGGCCCGGCTGGTCGAGACGCTCCCCACCAAGCTCGCCATCGCCGACCGGGAGCTGGCGCTGCTGCCGCTGGCGTACGCCACCGCGGCCCACGACGCGGCCCTGCTGGTCCACCCCTGCGGGCTGCTGGACGCGCTGATCGCCCTCTTTGAGACCCTCTGGGCGGTTGCCACGCCGCTCGCGCTGGGTGACAACGACGAGCCGACCGCCGACGGGGGCCTCACCGCCGCCGACCGCCAGCTCCTCTCGCTGCTCGTCGCCGGGCTCACCGACGAGGCGGCCGCCGCCCGGCTGGGCGTGAGCCGCCGCACGGTCGTACGCCGCGTGCAGCACCTGATGGAGCTGACCCATTCCCGCTCCCGGCTCCAGCTGGGCTGGCAGGCACGCGAGCGCGGCTGGCTCTGACCTCGCCCGCGTGGGGCGCCGGGCGACGCGACCTGGCATCCTTGAACGGCTATGACGCTCACCGACCTCGTACCCCGCGACTCCGGCCCCGACGCCACCTTCGACGCGTTCGCGTCCTGGGCCGCTGACCAGGGGCTCACCCTCTACCCCCATCAGGAAGAGGCGCTGATCGAGATCGTGTCGGGCGCCAACGTCATCCTGAGCACCCCCACCGGCTCGGGCAAGAGCATGGTGGCGCTCGGCGCGCACTTCGCGGCGCTCGCCACCGGCCGCACCACCTTCTACACCGCGCCGATCAAGGCGCTGGTGTCGGAGAAGTTCTTCGCGCTCTGCCAGGCCTTCGGCGCGGAACACGTCGGCATGCTCACCGGCGACGCCAGCGTCAACGAGGACGCCCCGATCATCTGCTGCACAGCCGAGATCCTCGCCAACATCGCGCTCCGCGAGGGCGCCGAGGCCGACGTCGGCCTGGTCGTGATGGACGAGTTCCACTTCTACTCCGAGCCCGACCGGGGCTGGGCCTGGCAGGTGCCGCTGCTGGAGCTGCCGCAGGCGCAGTTCGTGCTGATGTCGGCCACGCTCGGCGACGTCTCCTTCTTCGAGAAGGACCTGACCCGACGCACCGGCCGCCCCACCGCCGTCGTCCGCTCGGCCGCGCGGCCGGTCCCGCTCTTCTTCTCGTACGTCACGACGCCGCTGCACGAGACCATCGAGGAGCTGCTCACCACGCACCAGGCTCCGGTCTACATCGTCCACTTCACCCAGGCGGCCGCGTTGGAACGGGCGCAGGCGCTGATGAGCGTCAACCTGAGCACGCGCGCGGAGAAGGACGCGATCGCGCAGGCCATCGGCAACTTCCGGTTTACCGCCGGCTTCGGGCGCACGCTGTCCCGCCTCGTGCGGCACGGCGTCGGCGTGCACCACGCCGGCATGCTGCCCCGCTACCGCCGGCTCGTGGAGACCCTCGCCCAGGCCGGCCTGCTCAAGGTGATCTGCGGCACCGACACGCTCGGCGTGGGCATCAACGTTCCGATCAGGACGGTGCTCTTCACCGCGCTGAGCAAGTACGACGGCACGAAGACGCGGCTGCTCAAGGCACGCGAGTTCCACCAGATCGCGGGGCGGGCCGGGCGGGCCGGATACGACACGGTGGGCACGGTGGTCGTGCAGGCGCCCGAGCACGTCATCGAAAACGAGAAGGCGCTCGCCAAGGCCGGCGACGACCCGAAGAAGCGTCGCAAGGTGGTCCGCAAGAAGCCGCCGGAGGGCTCGATCGGCTGGGGCAAGCCCACCTTCGACCGGCTGGTCGAGGCGGAGCCGGAGCCGCTCACGTCGAGCTTCACGGTCAGCCACTCGATGCTGCTCAACGTAATCGGCCGTCCGGGCGACGCGTTCGCCGCGATGCGCCACCTGCTCACCGACAACCACGACGACCGGGCCACGCAGCGCCGCCACATCCGGCGAGCCATCGCCATGTACCGGGCGCTCCTCGCCGCCGGCGTGGTGACCCGCGCGCCGGTCAGACTCGCCGTCGACCTCCAGTTCGACTTCGCGCTCAACCAGCCGCTGTCGCCGTTCGCGCTGGCCGCCTTCGAGCTGCTGGACCGCGACGCGGTCACGTATCCGCTGGACGTCCTCTCGGTCGTCGAGTCCACCTTGGACGATCCGCGGCAGGTCCTCTCCGCGCAGCAGTTCAAGGCCCGCGGCGAGGCGGTCGCCGCGATGAAGGCCGACGGCATCGAGTACGAGGCGCGGCTGGAGCTGCTGGAGGAGGTGACCCACCCCAAGCCGCTGGCCGAGCTGCTGGAGGTGGGCTTCGAGGCGTACCGAAAGGGTCACCCCTGGGTCGCCGACCACGAGCTGCGGCCCAAGTCGGTGGCGCGCGACATGTACGAGCGGGCCATGACCTTCACCGAGTACGTGGCCTTTTACGGGCTTTCCCGCTCTGAAGGGCTGGTGCTGCGCTACCTCGCCGACGCCTACAAGGCGCTGCGCCAGACCGTGCCCGACGAGGCCAAGACCGAGGAGCTGACCGACCTGGTCGAGTGGCTCGGCGAGCTGGTCCGGCAGGTCGACTCCAGCCTCCTCGACGAGTGGGAGCGCCTCCGCCTGGGCACCGACGGCGCGGCCGAGGCCCCGGTCGACGAGCGCCCGCCCGCGGTCACCCGCAACGCCCGCGCGTTCCGCGTGCTGGTGCGCAACGCCCTCTTCCGCCGCGTCGAGCTGGCCGCCCTGCGCCGGTGGGACGAGCTGGGCGCGCTCGACGCCGAGTCCGGCTGGGACGCCGAGGCGTGGGCGGAGGCGCTGGAGCCGTACTTCGCCGAGCACACCGACATCGGCACCGGCCCGGACGCCCGCGGCCCGGCGCTGCTCATGATCGACCAGGGCCGCGACCGCTGGACCGTACGCCAGATCCTCGACGACCCCGCGGGCCACCACGACTGGGCCATCACCGCGGAGATCGACCTGGCCGAGTCCGACGAGCTGGGCGCCGCGGCCGTCCGCGTCGTCTCGGTGGGCTCCGACTGACCTCCGCCGAGGTCGGTCCTGCCGACCTTGGAGGATCCATTCCAGACAGATGTGGGCTACCGCGATGTCCGCCGCGCTCCAGACCGCCGCTCCCGCAGCCTCACCCTCCGCGGTCCACACAAATTCACCCTTTGGGGTCAACTGTGGAGTTTTCAGAGTCGAGGTGGTCGCGCGGCTGGGCTGGCCTCGGAGCTGCGGTCCTGTGTTGGAGAAGCTGTCGGGTTGGGCGCACCGGTGCGCCCAACCCGAACGGGACGCCCGATACCGACCTGCGGCGTGGACGCCAGGCCGGTGGTTGCCGTGCCGAACCCGGCAGGTGTGTGGGCGTTTGTCAGGGACATCGCCTCTTCAAACCGGCCGTAAGAGGGCTACGTCCCCGACAAAGCCCTCTTGCCCGGGCTGACCGGGCCGGGAGGCGGTCCGTCCGTGGCGACCAGTTGACCCCAGAGGGTGAACTTTTCGCCACGCACGACCTTGACCTCCAGACCGGGAGCACCCCCGCCCCCAAAAAAGGGGCACGCGGGCACGCCCTCGATCAACCAGATGCGGCCGGATCAAGAGAGTTTTCGGAGTCGGGGTGGAGGGCGTGATCGAGCGTCCGTGGCGACGCGTGGCGACAAAATCGGGGGACTTGCTGTTACGCCCGTAGCGGGAGGCAGCAAAAGTCAGGGATGTTGTCGGGATCTTGGCGGGAGGGCGCCCAGGATTCCGGGGCTTTAATGCCTACCGTCAGGT
Source organism: Phytohabitans kaempferiae (assembly GCF_042433955.1). NCBI lineage: Bacteria > Bacillati > Actinomycetota > Actinomycetes > Micromonosporales > Micromonosporaceae > Phytohabitans > Phytohabitans kaempferiae. The sequence goes on from NZ_JBHLUH010000005.1 coordinate 166,115, forward strand.
AGCCCCCCGGGGCCGGCGGCGACACGCGGCGGCGAGCAACCGGGGCGTCGTGCCTGCTTTCGGGCTTGCGGTGAGCCGACAAATCGGCAGAATGCGGCGGTCTGTGGTGACCATTGTGGACGGGGCCAAGAGCCTGACTCCGAAGCTCTCAAAGACGGCTTGTGGCGCCAATAGCAGCCATGAATAGCAGCCATGACTCGTCTTGACCCGGAGGCTGCCTGCCCGGTGGGCAGTCCGATCGCGAGGCTGAGGAAGTGTGCCGGCGGCAGACCGTGCGCCGCACGCGCGCCGGTGATACGGCGCGAGTTGGCGCGTTGACGCGCCCAACGCGACAGCTCCGCCCGGGCCGAGGCCCACGTCGGGCCAGGTCGCGATCGCGAGGACGCGGAGGGTGAGGCTGCGGGAGCAACGGTCAGGAGCACGACGGGCATCGCGGCAGCTCCCCTCTGTCACACCAGGGGCGAACCGCAACGGACAGAGCACACTCATGGCGCCCTCGCGGCCGGTCCGAAGGCTCTCCAGGGCGAGGGGCCCGCGCTCTCCGCGCGGACCCCTCCACTGTGGAGCGTGTGGCTAGCCGAGCAGGTGTGCCAGCGAGCGGTCCACCAGCTGGTCACGGGCGGCCGGTGCGAGGCCCTCCAGTCCGAATCCGGTGTAGACGGTGTCCGGGGTGACGACGATGCCGCCCTCGTCGAACGCCGTCTGCGTGCGGGCCCAGTCGTTGCTGTTCGGGTTGGAGCCCGGCGCCGGGCCGGCCACCGTCCAGCCACCGAGGTCGGCCTCGAACGAGGTCTCCGCGATCTGCGCACCGTTGGCGAAGAGTCGCACGTCGTCGAGGAAGACACCGAGGCCCTGAGTGGCCCAGTCGCTCACGTACGAGATGGAGAGCTCGACCTGCTTGCCCGCGTACGCGGTCAGGTCGACCGACCACTCCGCCCAGCCGCCGGACGGGCCGGTGGCCGCGTTCCACGTACCGGTGGTGCCCGTCGGCGAGCAGTCCGCGCCCTGGTAGTGGGCGAGGAACGGATGCAGCTGCGAGACCCAGCCCGAGGTGCAGCTGGAACCGGTCTCGGTGCCGGTGTGCCCGTTGGCGTCCGGCAGCGTGGTCCACGCGTCGGTGCCCACCTCGTGCGCCTCGACGATGAGGAAGTCCCACTCCGTCTCGATGTCGTACGAGGCCCAGAAGCGCAGCTCGCCACTTGTCGCGCCGGTCAGGTCGACCGTGCGGGTCAGCCGCTTGTACGCCTGGTCGGCCTGGCCGCTGAAGGCGTACCAGTCACCGGTCAGCGGGTCGAACGGCGCCGCGCCCGGCCGATCCCAGTCGCCCGCGATCTCGCTGCGGAACTGCGGGAACTCCCCGACCGGCAGGAAGCTGGACGTGGGCAGGAACGAGGCCGTGTGCGCCTGGTTGGCCGCCGAGCCGTCGGCGTTGAGCGTGCCACCGGCCCAGCCGGCGAGCTGGCCGCGGCCGGTGAGCGGGTAGTGCGTGCCGTCGGCCCCCGTGCCGCCGCCGCTGACGTACGTGTGCGCGCCGAGCCAGTACTGCTGGAAGTCGTTCAGCAGCGGCAGGCAGGCCAGGTCGTCGGGGTCGGTGCACTCGGGCGGCGCGGCGGGGTTGTAGAAGTACGACCCGTTTGCCCCCTGAGCCAGCAGCGCGTTCTGCCCGCCGACGAAGAGCTTGCCGCCCTCGTTGAGGTAGTCGCGCACGTGCAGCTCGGTGTCGAGAGCCGCCTTGGTGGTCGTGCCCGGCACCTGTCCGGCCGAGCGCTGGATGACGTCGTCGCCGGTCTCCCAGAACACCGCCTTGTAGTGCGAGAGCACGCCGAGGTGGTGGGGCGCCTCGCGGCCCTGCGTGTCGAAGTCGTACACGTCAGTGCTGTAGCCGGCCTTGTTGATCGCGGCCACGTGCTCGTCGGCGTACTTGGCGGAGGTGCCCTCCTGCACCGGGCTGAGGCCGGTCACGTCTTCGGCCGCGAACACGAGGACCTCGCCGCCGATGTCGCTGTTGACCGTGTACGTGAAGTGGTCGCTCGCGACGACGCCGACCTTCGGCTTGCGCCCGGTGAACCAAACCTCGACCCGGTCGCCCGGCTTCGCTCCGGTCACGTTGCCGCGCAGCTCGGCGAAGTAGTCGTGGTGCGTGTCGCCGTAGCGCTCGCCGCCCTTCCACTCCTTGACGCCCACCGTCTTGGGGCGGCCGCCGTTGATCGTGTAGTGCATCCGCACGTCCTTGAGCGCGCGGCGGGCGATCGTGGCGACGGGCTGGTTGCGCCCGAACGAGACGTCGAACGCGTCGATCACGAAGTCGGGCGTGCTGCGGCCGATCACCGAGACCGGCTCGTCCGGGTCGAGAGCGGACTTGCCGACCGCCAGCGCGAACGGGATGTTCTTGGCGACCTCGGCCGCGATCAGCTCCTCGTCGTCGGGGAAGATGAACGAGCTGACGCAGTCTTCCGGCTCCCACTCGTCGTCGGGCACGGAGGCGGCGACGGTCTGGCAGGTCGACATCTCCGGCGTGAAGCCGAGCGTGCCGTACTTGACGGTGGCGTGCGTGTCGGTGTCGCCGTTGGTGATGTAGAGCTCGGCCGAGATGTCGGGGTCGTAGCCGGGCACCGCCGGGTTGGCGTCGTCGCCGGCCATCACCTTGTAGATCTCGTCGTCGGGGGTCGGCGTGCTCTGCTGCCAGCCCACGCCGTAGAGCAGCAGCTCGGCGGCGGAGTGGTAGTTGATCATGAACTCGAAGCCGATCCGGCGGAACAGCCGGTCGAGCGCCTGGGTCTCCGGCTCGGAGTTGGGCCCGGAGCCACGGAACGTGTCGCTGGCGATATCGGTCGAGGAGCCCTCGTTGTCGAAGCCCCACTTGTAGCCGAAGTTGCGGTTGAGGTCGACGCCGTCGAGCGTGGTGATCTGGCCGTCACCGTCGTTGTCGCGCAGGTTCTTGCGCCACAGGCGGTTGCCCTCGGTGAACGTGTAGTCGTAACCGTCGGGGTTGGCCACCGGGATGAACCACAGCTCGGTGGTGTCGACGAGCTTGGTGAGCTCGGCGTCGGTGCCGTATCCGGTGAGCACGTGGTGCATCAGCCGGCGCACCATCTCAGGCGTGATCCACTCGCGGGCGTGCTGTGCGCCGAGGTAGAGGGTCGAGGGACGCTTGCCTTCCGGCACGTTCTTCGCGCCCTTGGTGACCCGGACGGCGAGGATCGGCTGCCCGTTGACCGACTTGCCGATCGACACCAGCTTGGTGATCTTGGGGTAGCGGGCGACGGTCGCGGTGAGCTCGTCGCGGATGCCGCCCGGCTCGCTGTACGAACGGAAGGCCGACCAACCCCGCGCCGACTGCTCGCGCAGCGCCTGCGTCGCCGACTTGCCCTCCACCTGCTTCGGAGACAGCTTCACGCCCTTGGTCGCGAGCTTCTCCGCCTGGAATCCACTGAGCACCAGCTCGACCGTGGTGTTACCGGACTTGTCCGTGGAGGCCGGGGCCTCCGCCAGGTCGACGCCGGCTGAACGGGTCACGTCGAGCTGCTGCGGCGTGAGCGTCCCGACATACACCCCCAGCTTGTCGGTGCCGCCGCCGGGTCTCGACGGCGCCTGAGCGCCCGCCGGTATGGCTGGTGCCAACGCACCCACCAGAGTGAGCACGCAGGCGGTCGCCAACCGTGCTGTCCTCATTGCGCCTCCTCTATGTTGAAGGTCGTCCACGCGTGAGCTTCCTGTTACGGGCCGTAGGTGTCAATCACCTCTTCGGCCGTGGCGCGAAATGAACGCCCGATGAGCCGTTGGGTCTGTCCCCGGTGCGACCGCGAGTTCGGGCGGAGACGCCAGTCCCATGTGTGCGTTCCCGGTATGACCGTTGACGAGTACTTCGCCCCGTGGCCACCGGCATATCGCGAAATCTACGATGCCCTGGCCTGGCTCCTTCAGAACCAGACCCCAGCGCGGCACCGCCTGGGGCCCACTGGTGGTCGATTTTCTGTCCACTTTGGGCGATGCCCACGCCGATGCCGTCACTGTTGGTGTTTTCCTCGAACGGGAGCGCACGCTCGCCGAGATCCGCCCCCACGGTGCCTCTCACTCGAGCCGGTGCTCCCCCACCGTGCGGGCGGCCCGCGGATGGTCGACGTCGCGGACCTCGACCGGCCGGTGGAGGTCGACGGTCAGGTGCGCGCATGGCTCGCCGAGGCGTACGACGCGGTGGGCTGAGCCGCCGCCAGCCGGCGCCCGTAGAATCGCGGGGTGGCTCCCGCTGTAGATCTTGAGACCGAGGCGCTCCGCGTCCTGCGCCGGGTCTTCGGCTACGACTCCTTCCGGGGCGACCAGCGCGAGATCATCGAGCACGTGACCGGGGGCGGCGACGCGCTCGTGCTGATGCCGACCGGCGGCGGCAAGTCGCTGTGCTACCAGATCCCCGCCCTGGTCCGCGACGGTGTTGGCGTGGTGATCTCCCCGCTCATCGCGCTCATGCAGGACCAGGTCGACGCGCTGCGTGCGCTCGGCGTGCGGGCCGGCTTCCTCAACTCGACGCTCGACTTCGACGGGCGGCGGGCGGTCGAGGCGGCGTTCGTCAGCGGCGACCTCGACCTGCTCTACCTGGCTCCCGAGGCGCTCGGCACGCCCGGCGTCCAGCGGCTGCTCGACCGCGGCCGGATCGCACTCTTCGCCATCGACGAGGCACACTGCGTGTCGCAGTGGGGACACGACTTCCGCCCCGACTACCTGGCGCTGTCGATGCTGCACGAGCGCTGGCCGGACGTGCCGCGCATCGCGCTGACCGCCACCGCGACCACCGCGACCCGCACCGAGATAGCCACGCGGCTCCAGCTCGAGGGCGCCCGCCACTTCGTGGCGAGCTTCGACCGGCCCAACATCCAGTACCGCATCGTCCCGAAGAACGAGCCCCGCCGCCAGTTGCTCCACCTGTTGCGTACGGAGCACGCGGGCGACGCCGGCGTCATCTACTGCCTCTCCCGCGCCTCCGTGGAGAAGACCGCCGAGTTTCTGGTCGACAACGGCATCACCGCGCTGCCCTACCACGCCGGGCTCGACGCCGCGACCCGCGCCGCCAACCAGGCCCGCTTCCTGCGCGAAGACGGGCTGGTCATGGTCGCCACCATCGCGTTCGGCATGGGCATCGACAAGCCCGACGTGCGCTTCGTCGCCCACCTCGACCTGCCCAAGTCCGTGGAGGGGTACTACCAGGAGACCGGCCGCGCGGGTCGCGACGGGCTGCCCTCGACCGCCTGGTTGGCATACGGTCTCCAGGATGTCGTGCAGCAGCGCAAGCTGATCGACGGCTCCGAGGGCGACCTGGCGCACCGGCGCAACCTCTCCGCCCACCTCGACGCGATGCTGGCGCTCTGCGAGACCGTCGAGTGCCGGCGCGTGCAGTTGCTCGCCTACTTCGGCCAGCCCAGCGCCCCCTGCGGCAACTGCGACACCTGCCTCGCGCCGCCCGAGTCGTGGGACGGCACGATCGCCGCGCAGAAGCTGCTCTCCACCGTGCTGCGCCTGCACCGCGAGCGCGGGCAGCGGTTCGGCGCCACGCAGTCGATCGACATCCTGCTAGGGAAGAAGACCGACAAGGTGGTCCAGCACCGACACGACGAGCTCACCGTCTTCGGCATCGGCACCGAGCTGAGCGAGAGCGAGTGGCGGGCGGTCGTGCGGCAGCTCCTGGCACAGGGCCTGCTCGCGGTCGAGGGTGAGTACGGAACGCTCGCGCTCACCGAGGGAAGCAAGGGCGTGCTCAGCAAGCAGCGCGAGGTGAAGCTCCGCCGCGAGCCCGAGCGCGCCGCCACCGCCAAGGCCGCCAGGTCGCGCGGGGGCGCCGCCGCGGCCGTCGAGCTGCCGCCTGGTGCGGCACCGGTCTTCGAGCGGCTGCGGGCCTGGCGCGCCGCCACCGCGAAGGAGCAGGGCGTCCCGGCGTACGTCATCTTCCACGACGCCACCCTCCGCCAGATCGCCGCCGAGTCGCCGAAGACTCTGGCGGCGCTGAGCACGGTGAGCGGTGTCGGCGAGGCGAAGCTGGCGAAGTTCGGTCAGCAGATCCTCGACACGCTAGCGGCTGGCGAGGATTAGCGCGTAGCGCCGCTCGACCGCCACGGCGGCCATCAGCACACAGCCCAGCATGGGCACGGCGAGCGGCAGCAGCTGCCAGGTGATGAGCACGAGCAGCGCCAGCGCCAGCACCATGAGCAGGGAGCCCGACGGATCGCTCGCGATAGCGCGGACGGCGGCGTGTCGTACCAGATCACGCCATGGCTGGCCGGGCGACCAGGTGGCCGCCGCGCGGAGAAGGACCACCGACAGGGCGGTCGCGGCGATGCCGCAGAACGCGGCGACGAAGGCGCCGCCGGGCACGGCCGTGCGGAGCAGGAGAGCGTCCACGACGAGCACCGCGAACCCGCCGGCCGAGGCGAGCGAGAGCGGGAGGCTGCCGGGATACGCGGCGCGGAAGCGCTCGAAGTAGGCGCGCACCGCCGTGGTCTCACCGTCCACATGGGCCCGGATGTGCGCGCAGCCGGCCGCCAGCGCGGGAAGCAGCGTGACAACCGGCAGCGCGAGCACGGCGGTGAGCAGGCCGGCCAGCAGGCACTCTCCGAAGAGGACGAAGCGCCTCATCCCTTCAACCCCGATGTGGACACTCCCTCGACGAGGAAGCGCTGGAAGAACAGGAAGAACAGGATCACGGGTACGAGCGCCAGCATCGACATCGCCATCAGCGCGCCGAAGTCGGAGCCGGCCGCCTCGTCGACGAAGAGCTGGAGCGCGAGGGGCAGCGGATACTTGTCCGGCGTACTGAGGTAGATGAGCGGGCCGAAGAAGTCGTTCCAGCTCCAGATGAACGTGAAGATGGCGGTCGTGATGAGCGCCGGGCGGGCCAGCGGCAGGATGATGTGCCAGAAGGTGCCCCAGTGCCCCGCGCCGTCGATCTTCGCCGACTCGTCCAGCTCGTGCGGGATGGTCCGCATGAACTGCACCATCAGGAAGACGAAGAACGCCTCGACGGCCAGAAACTTGCCGATCAGCAGCGGCACGTAGGTGTCGATGAGGTCCAGCCTCTGGAAGACCGCGTACTGCGGGATGATCAACACGTGGAACGGGAGCAGCAGCGTCGAGATCATCAGCGCGAACATGGCCCCCCGCCCCCGAAAGCGCAGCCGTGCGAAGGCGTATCCGGCCAGCGCCGACGAGGCGACAGTGCCCACAACGGACAGTACGGCGAGGAGGGTCGAGTTCCAGAAGAAGCGGCCGATGCTGATGCCCGCCATGCCCTCGACGGCCCGCTCGTAGTTGGCCGTCGTCGCCTCGGTGGGAAACAGGTTGAGGCTGCCGATGATATCCGCGGAGGGCTTGAAGGTCGCGGCCACGACCCACACGATGGGGTACAGCACCACCGCCAGCACCGCGATGACGCCGGCGTGCCACGCCACAGTGGACAGTTTCATCGTTTGTCCCCTGAGTAGTAGACCCATCCGCGTGCGGTGCGGAAGAGGAACAGCGTGATGAGGCCGACGCCCAGCAGCAGCATCCACGCCATCGCCGAGGCGTAGCCCATCCGGAAGTCGGAGAAGCCGCGGTCGTAGAGGTAGATGGTGTAGAAGAGCGTGGTGCCGGCGGGCGAGCCGTTGGGACCGCCCACGATGTACGCCGACGTGAAGACCTGGAACGCGTTGATGGTCTCCAGCAGCAGGTTGAAGAAGACCACCGGAGAGATCATCGGCAGCGTGATGGAGCGGAAGCGCCGCCACCGCCCCGCACCGTCCACATGCGCCGCCTCGTGCAGCTCGACCGGCACCTGCTTGAGCCCGGCCAGGAAAATCACCATCGGCGCGCCGAGCTGCCACGCGCCCAGCAGCACCAGCATCAGCAGCGAGAAGTCGGGGTTGCCGGCCCATCCGCCGGTGTTGATGCCGACCGCCCGCAGTACCCGGTCGACCACCGCGTCGTCGGTGAAGAGCGCCTTCCACACTATGGCCAGGCTCACGCTCGCCCCGATGAGCGACGGGCCGTAGAAGGCCGCCCGGTAGAAGCCCTGGCCCTTGCGCTTGTTGTTGAGCAGTACGGCGACGGCGAGCGCGGCGGCCAGCTTCACCGGCACCGCCACGGCCACGTAGATGGCCGTCACCTGCACCGACTTGAGCCACCGCGCGTCGTCGAACATGCGGCGGTAGTTGTCGAGGCCGACCCACTCCGGCGCGGTGAAGAGGCTGTAGTCGGTGAAGGAGAGGTAGAGCGAGGTGACCATCGGGCCGATCGTCAGCAGCACGATGCCGAGGATCCACGGGGACAGGAAGAGGTATCCCGCCAAGCCGTCACCCGGCCGGCGGGCCCGTGTGCGCGGACCCGCCGGCCGTTTCCCGCCGGGGCGGGCGCGGCTGGCCTCCCTCCAGCCGGCCCCCTTCCGGTCGGTCTCCTCGCGCCCGGCCTCGGCCGGACGGTTCTCGCGGTTGGATGCGAGGGAGGACATCAGGATTCGAGCGTCTCAGCGGCCTCGGTGAAGAACTGGTCCACCGCTTGGTCGACGCTGATCCGGCCGTACTGGAACTCCTCGGAGATCCGGATGAACGCCTGCTCGATCGTGCCGGCGCCCTTCGGCGGCGCGGGCGGCGCCTTCTCCAGCTGGCCCTTGATGCTCTCCTCGTACGCCGCCACCGTCGCGAGTGGACCGTCCAACTGCACGGCCGCCCGCTGCGCGTTGGTGGCCGGCAGCCCTCGGTTGGCGCCGAAGATCTTGCCCACCTCGGGATCGTTGATCATGAAGTCGATCAGCTTCGCCGACTGCTCGGGGTACTTCGACTTCTGCGAGACGCTCAGCAGCATCGCCGGCTTGAGGTACTGGCCCAGCTGCGCCGGGTTGTCGCTCGGCACCGGGCCCAGCTTGAGCTCGGTCTTGGTGGCCGCCGCGTACCGGGCCATGAAGTTGTCCCAGCCCAGGTCGCCCGCGATCAGGTCGAGTTCGAGCGCGAACTTCGGCTTGATCTGCACGCCCTTGTCGACCGGGAGCACGATGTTGGCGTCGGCGAGCTGCTTGCCCTCGGTGAAGAACTCGGCCAGCCGCGGCTTGTCGAAGCCGAGCTTGCCATCCTCGGTGTAGAGCAGCTTGCCCTCCTGGCGCAGTTGCACCTCGAGGTTGTAGTACGTGCCGATGTAGTTGCCACCGCCGTACATCTTGCCGCCGGTGCTCTTGGTGATCTTCTCCATCGCCGCCCGGTAGTCGTTCCACGTCCAGCCGAGCTTCGGCTCCGGCACGCCGGCCTTGGCGTACGCCGCGGGGCTGTAGACGTAGCCCCAGGTGTTGCCGCCGACCGGCACGCCGTACAGCCCGTCGTCGACCTCGCCCGCGCCCTTGAGCCCTTCGAGCAGGTCGTTGAGGTTGAGGTTGTCGCCCTGCTTCTTGAGGTCGTAGAGCACGCCGCGGTCCGCGTACTCCCGCAGGTAGGCGAAGTCCATCTGGAGCACGTCTGGCGCGTTGCCGCCCGCAGTGTCCGTGGCCATCTTCTGCCAGTACGCCTCGAACTCCTGGAAGCTCGGCGTGATCTTGATGTCCGGGTTTTTCGTCTGGAAGAGGTCGATCGCCTTCTGCATCAACGCGGCGCGGTCGGCGTTACCCCACCACGAGTAACGCAGCGTGACCGGCCCCGACTCCGCCTCGTCGCCCCCGCCACAGGCAGCGCCGGCAACCAAGAGCGACGCAGCCGCGAAAACAATGGTGAACCGTTTCATAACGCCCATGTGAGACCTCCGAGGGCCGAGTGAGGTGCGGCACAGGTAAGCGCTTGCCCGGCCCAGGCTATGGTCCCGTTACATCGACGTCAATGGGGGTCCTAAAACGTTACAACCGCGTGATTTTGGGCTGGACTCCAAACTAAGGCGCCATGCTCCGGGACGGCCGCTTGCGGGGTCCGCACGGTGGGTCTGGCTCCCCGACGGCGTATCCGCGTGCTTGAGCGGGACGCTCGCGGTCATTGCGGATCCGGGTCGTGCGTGGCGAAAAATTCACCCTCTGGAGCCTGTTGCAAAATCGTCAGATTCGCGCGAACTGAGGGTCGCGCTAACCCTCGCTGGCCGCCGTTCGACGGCCAGCGACCGATACAACCGTGTTCTTCTCGACACTCACTGTGATCGAGCAATTTTGCAACAGGCTCTCTGGGGTCAATTGGTCGCCACGGACGGACCGCCTCCCCGACCGGGTCGTTCCGCGCAGGCGGCTTTGTCGGGGACATAGCCGCTTGCGGCCGCTTTGAAGGGGCGATGTCCCCGACAATCGCCCCCACATCTGCCGGTGGATCGTGTGCCGGGCGCGGCCCGCTGGGCGCGTTGGCGCGCCCAGCTCGACAGCTCTCTTGGACACGGACCCGACCTGCCGCCCGGCGCGGCCCGAACTGCTCGCGAACAACACTGTCCGCGAGCGAGGACCAAGATCCCACAGAAATGGTCAGCTCGGGACCGGGGCCTGCGCTGGGCCGGGTCGGGATCGTGGGGACGCGGAGGGTGAGGCTGCGGGAGCGACGGCCAGGAGCACGACGGACAGAGCGGCAGCTCCCCTCTGCCCCACCAAAAGCGGCTCGCACTCACTCCGGCGCCGCACGGGAGGTCGAGGCTGGGGCTCGGGCCGCTTGGGCGACGAGAACGCGAAGTCGGCGAAGCCGCACCAAGAGCGCCGCGCGCACCGGGGACCGGGCTAGGGCGTCCCCGCGGCGGTAACCGCGAGGACAACCCGCTTGCCTTCGGCACAGGGCCGCTGCTCCTTTGTGGGGGCGCCAGACGGAAGTTTGCAGGCCAGAGGACGTCCAGGCCACTAGGTACGGGCTTCGCAAACGCGACATGTCACTAAGAGGCCAACGGCCCGCCCGGCAGGCGCAGTGATGAACGTCGCTGCCCTCGCGGCTGATCCGATGCGGTTGGCGGGCGGCCGTGGGCGTCTGACCCAGACCCGTCCCGCCAGCCAGCGCGCGTTGCCGGCCTCTGGCGAGCGGCCCGGAAAATGTGCTGGCCAGGCGGGATAAACTTGTCGGGACATGGATCGGGAATCGCGGCTGGCCGCTCGCCGGGAGAGCGTGCCGGAGATCAACTATCCCGAGGCGCTCCCGGTCAGCCAGAAGAAAGACGAGATCCTCGCTGCCATCCGCGACCACCAGGTCGTGATCGTCGCGGGTGAGACCGGCTCCGGCAAGACCACCCAGCTGCCCAAGATCTGCCTTGAGCTGGGGCGCGGCGTCGAGGGCTTGATCGGCCATACCCAGCCCCGGCGGATCGCCGCGCGCACGGTGGCCGACCGGATCGCCGAGGAGTTGGGCACGCCGCTCGGCACCACGGTCGGCTACAAGGTGCGCTTCTCCGACAAGGTGAGCGACGGCACGCTGGTCAAGCTGATGACCGACGGCATCCTGCTCGCGGAGATCCAGCACGACCGGATGCTGCGGCGGTACGACACGCTGATCATCGACGAGGCGCACGAGCGCAGCCTCAACATCGACTTCATCCTCGGATACCTGAAGCGGCTCCTGCCCCGCCGCCCCGATCTCAAGGTGATCATCACCTCGGCGACGATCGATCCGGAGCGATTCTCGAAGCACTTCGGTGGCGCCCCCATCGTCGAGGTGTCCGGCCGCACGTACCCCGTCGAGGTTCGCTATCGCGCGCCGGATGACGAGCAGGACCCGACACAGGCGATCCTCGACGCGGTCGACGAGCTGTGCGCCGAGGGGCCGGGCGACATCCTGGTCTTCCTCTCCGGCGAGCGGGAGATCCGGGACACCGCCGACGCGCTGCGCAAGCACGACCTGCGCCACACCGAGATCCTGCCGCTCTTCGCCCGGCTCTCCACGGCCGAGCAGCACCGCGTCTTCCAACCGCACACCGGCCGCCGCGTCGTGCTCGCCACCAACGTCGCCGAGACCTCGCTCACCGTGCCCGGCATCAAGTACGTGGTCGACCCCGGCACCGCCCGCATCTCGCGATACAGCCACCGGCTCAAGGTGCAGCGCCTCCCCATCGAGCCCGTCTCCCAAGCCTCGGCCAACCAGCGCAAGGGCCGATCCGGTCGCACGTCCGACGGCATCTGCATCCGCCTTTACTCCGAAGACGACTTCCTGGCCCGCCCCGAGTTCACCGATCCGGAGATCCTGCGCACCAACCTCGCCTCGGTCATCCTCCAGATGCGCGCGCTGGGGCTTGGCGACATGGCCGCCTTCCCCTTCGTCGAGCCGCCCGATCGCCGCAACATCAAGGACGGCGTCGACCTGCTGCACGAGCTAGGCGCGCTCGACGGCGAGCGGCTGACCAAGCTGGGTCGCCGCCTCGCCCAGCTCCCCGTCGACCCGCGCCTCGGCCGCATGGTGCTGGAGGCGGAGCGAAACGGCTGCGTACACGAGGTGCTCGTCATCACGGCAGCGCTGTCCATACAGGACCCACGCGAGCGGCCCACCGACCACCAGCAGGCGGCCGACGAAAAGCACGCCCGCTTCGCGGACAAGGAGTCGGACTTCCTCGCGTACCTCAACCTGTGGCGCTACCTGGAGGAGCAGCAGAAGGCGCTCTCGTCGAGCCAGTTTCGGCGGATGTGCCGCAACGAGTTTCTCAACTACCTGCGCGTACGCGAGTGGCAGGACCTGTACGGCCAGCTACGCCAGGCGGTCAAGCCGCCCAAGGCGCCCCCGGCCGACGGGCTGCGGATCCACCAGTCACTCCTCAGTGGACTGCTGTCGCACGTGGGCTTGAAGAACGTCCAGAAGCACGAGTACCTCGGCGCGCGCGGCGCCAAGTTCGCCATCTTCCCCGGCTCGTCCCTCTTCAAGAAGCAGCCGCAGTGGGTGATGGCGGCCGAGCTGGTGGAGACGTCTCGGCTGTGGGCGCGCATCGTGGCCAAAGTGGAGCCCGACTGGGTCGAGCGGCTCGCCGGTCACCTGGTCAAGCGAAACTACAGCGAGCCGCACTGGGAGAAGAAGCAGGGCGCGGTGATGGCGATCGAGCGGGTCACGCTGTACGGCGTGCCGCTGGTCACCGGCCGCAAGGTCAACTTCGGCCGGATCGACCCGCCCCTCGCCCGTGAGCTTTTCATCCGGCACGCGCTGGTGGAAGGTGACTGGGAGACCCACCACGCCTTCTTCCGGGACAACCGGGAGCTGCTGGCCGAGGTGGAGGAGCTGGAGCACCGGGCCCGCCGCCGCGACATCCTTGTCGACGACGAGACCCTCTTCGCCTTCTACGACCAGCGCCTCCCCGCCGACGTCGTATCCGCCCGCCACTTCGACAGCTGGTGGAAGAAGACCCGCCAGGAGCAGCCCGACCTGCTCACGTTCGAGAAGGCGATGCTCATCAACGAGCGGGCCGGGCGCGTCGAGGCGACCGACTATCCCGACGAGTGGCGGCAGGGCGACCTGGGGCTCCGCCTCACGTACCAGTTCGAGCCCGGCACCGGGGCCGACGGCGTGACCGTCCACATTCCACTCCCGCTGCTCTCCCGGCTGCGCCCCGACGGCTTCGACCGCCAGGTGCCCGGGCTGCGCGAAGACCTCGTGGTGGCGCTGATCCGGTCGCTCCCCAAGGCGGTGCGCCGCAACTTCGTACCGGTGCCCGACTACGCCCGCGCGGCGCTCGACCGGATGGCGCCGGACGGCCCGCTGCTCGACGCGCTCGAACGGGAGCTGCGCCGGATGACCGGCGTGCCGGTGCCGCGCGACGCGTGGGATCTGAGCAAGGTCCCCGACCACCTGCGCGTCACGTTTCGCGTGGAGGACGAGGGCGGCGCCGCGCTCGCCGAGGGCAAGGATCTCGGCGCGCTCCAGACCCAGCTCCGGGCCACGGTCCGCGAGACGGTCACCGCCGCGGCGCCCGGGCTGACCCGCCAGGGCATCCGCGCCTGGGACCTCGGCACGCTCCCCCGCGCCGTCCAGCAGGAGCGCGCCGGGTACGCCGTCACCGCGTACCCGGCGCTCGTCGACGAGGGCGAGTCGGTCGGCGTCGGCATCTTCGAGACGGAGGCCGAGCAGCGGTACGCGATGTGGCAGGGCACGCGCCGCCTGCTGCTGATCGGCCTGCCCTCGCCCGCGAAGGTCATGCAGGGCCGGCTCTCCAACGAGGACAAGCTGGCGCTCAGCCGCAACCCCCACCGCGGCGTGGCCGACCTCCTGGAAGACGCGGCCGGCGCGGCGGTCGACCAGTTGATGGCCGGGGCGGGCGGACCGGCGTGGGACGAAGACGGCTTCGCCAAGCTGCGCGACGCGGTCCGCGGCGGCTACGTGGACGGGCTCCTCGTGGTGGTCGGCCAAGTACGGCGGGTCCTCGCCTCCTGGTACGCGGTGGAGCAGCGTCTGAAGGCGCTGTCTTACTCCCCTAACCGCGGGGGGCCCGGGATGCGCCTCGACCTCATGCCCTCACTCGCGGACGCCCGGGCCCAGCTCTCCGCGCTCGTCTACCGGGGCTTCGTGACCGCGACCGGCCAACGGCGCCTGTCCGACCTGGTCCGCTACCTCACCGCGCTGGAGCGCCGGCTGGAGCGGCTGCCGCAGAACGCCCAGCGCGACCTCCAGCAGACCCGCGTGGTCGAGGAGATCCAGCGGGAGTACGCGCAACTGCGCCAGGAGGTACCGCCGAGCGATGCGTTGCACGAGATCCGCTGGATGATCGAGGAACTGCGGATCAACCTCTTCGCGCAGGCACTGGGCACCGCGTATCCCATCTCCGAACAGCGCATTTACCGCGCAATGGACAATTTGTAGAAGAGGCAACGGTGCAATCTGCCACCTGGCAGATTGCGCTATTGCCATCGGCCCCCTGGCGCCCGATAGTGGGAGGAAGTGAAGGAGGCCGCGATGAGCATCGACCACCTCAGCCGTCCGAGCCGGTCGCCCGGCACCACCTTCTACAACCGGCACGGTGTGGCCATCACCGATCGATGGCTGATCGTGCGGGGCACGCGGTTCGCGATCGCCGATCTTCACCGGCTGACCCGGGCCCGGGGGCCACGGTCGTCCCCCACCCGCACCACCGCCACCGCCGGAGTGGTCGCGCTCGCGGTCGTCGCGCCCGTGGCTGTCGCCTTCGGCACGCCGGCCGCCTGGGCCATCGCCGCTCTCACCGTGGCGGCCGCGCTGGCGGGCATCCGCTTCGCCGGCCGCCGCTGGGCGGCCACCTTCCAGATGTGGGCCGACTACGAGAGTCGGCCCACATTGCTTTTCGAGACCGGTGACGAGCAGGAGTTCGGCCAGGTCTGCCGGGCGCTGATCCGGGCCGTCGAGCAGGGCCGCCTGAGCAATCTCTCGTGAGTAGGCGTCCCGGGCCACCTGCCACGGGCCGGGACGCGAAAGCCGGCCGGGGCCGCAAACCCCGGCCGGCTCTCCTTTTCCTCAGCCGACCGCGCAGGCGGTGGTGTTCAGGGAGAACGCCGTGGGCCGGTTGTTGGCCCCGCTCCAGGTGGCGTTGAACCCCACTCCGTCGATGGTCTGAGCGGGATTCAGCGTGCCGTTCCAGGCGGCATTCGCGACCGGTACCCGGGCCCCGTCCTGAGCGACGACTCCGTTCCAGAGCTGGGTGATCTGCTGGCCGTTGGGGAAGACGAAGCGCAGCGTCCACCTGTCCGGGATCGGCGTGGAGCCGGTGTTGGTGATGGACATGTTGACCTGGAACCCGGTGTTCCACTGGCTCTCCACGCGGTACGCGACCCGGCAACTGGTCGGTGGCACGTCCCCCTCGGCGAAGAAGACGTCGCGGGGCAGGTCGGCGCGGGGTACGTCGCTGTTGAGCGCGATCAGGTCACCAAGGTTGCGGCGGAAGTCGATGCCGTACGTGTTCTGGATGTACTGCAACGCCGGGTCGTTGGCGTAGAAGAAGCGGTCGCCGTCGCGCAGCCGCTGGAACTCCCGCGTCCACATCGCCCGCTGCAACTCGCCGAACTCGGTACCGGGCACGTGCGGCTCGGCGACCGCGCCGGTGAACGCGTCGACGTTGTCGACGTTGCCGTACACCGCCTGGAGCCGGGCGGCCAGCGGGCTGGCCCGGTTGAACCGCACCGGCGTACCCTCCACCGCGTCCTCGTCCGCCTGGTCGACCTCGGCGTCGAACACGTCGAACAACCGCGGGAAGTTCAGGCTCGCCGGGTTGTTCACCCCGGTACCGGGCGGGAACGCCGCGCTCGACTCGCCGGTGATCTGCGTGAACGAGGTGCGGGCGGGCAGCCCGTACGCCTGGCGCATCTGGTTGTAGCTCGGCATGCCGTGGTCACGACCCCGCTCGACGTCGATCGCGCCCAGGTCGACTACGCCGTCGAAGCACTCCGGCAGCCCCTCCCCGTCCAGGCACTCAGGGTTGCCGGAGACCGGGATCTGGAAGAGCACACTGCGCAGCTGGTTGTCGATCAGCTCCTCGTTCTTGTACTGCGGCTCGCCACCGACCGCCTCCAGCAGCGGCCCGAGCCCGATCGACGGCACCAGGTTGGGGTTGAAGAAGCCACGGTTGAGCGGGATGACCAGCTCGACCTCGTCGCCTTCCACCACGACCTCGATGCCCTGCGCCTCGAACGCGGCCAACTGCGCCGGCGTGTACCGCGACGCGTCCGCGACGATCTCCATCTCGCCGTGGATCTGGCTGTGCACGCGGTATCCCACCGTGGCGAACTCGTTGGAGAGCGCGGTGTTGATGTTCGGCCGGTACCCGGTGTACGCGGGCAGGTTGATCCCCATCGCCGGCAACCACTCGTTGTACGTGATGTACTGCTGCTCGGCGATCACGATCCGCCGCGCGATCTGAAACTTGTCCTCTTCGGACAGCGACGCCGGCAGCAGCCCGACGACGCGGTTGTGCTCCCGCGCGAACAACGTGTGCGTCGCGGTCAGGAACAGGTTCTCGTTGGCCCGCACGTCGCCGGCGACCATGGCGCTGGCCGGGTTCGCCCGCAGAATCCCGTCGATCTCCATCGGTGGTGCCGTGGCCGCGTTCCCCCGCGCGTTCGCCCTCGGCAGGTAGTTGCCCTGCAACAGCAGGCGGGCGTTGTTGTTGGCCGGATTACCGTCCACCACGCCCTCCCGCAGCCAGTCCAGCCGCGCGTTGGTGCCGCCGTAGAACGCGAACCCGTTGATGTAGGACGGATTCGTGTTCACCTGCTGCCGGACGTTGGTCACACCGGTGCCGGGCGCCGGATCGGAGCGCGCGAACGGGATGTTTCCCAGCGTGTTCTCGAACTCCTCGAGCGGGTCGTTGGCGTTGAAGGGGATGTTCGCCGTCTCGCCGGCGGGGTCGCCCGGCGCGCGCCCCAACCGCAGGCCGAACGTGTGGTCGAGCAACTGGCCCCAGGTCCATCCCCACGCCGTCACCTGGCGCTCGGAGAAAACATTCTGGGCGGCGTCGTTGAATATGCGGTTGCTGACATAACGGGAGTTCGGACCAGTTACCGGGCGGCTGCGCCCATCGGCATAGCGGGCCGCGGCGACACGCGAGTACGGCCGGTTGGCCTGCCCCCAGGTCGGATTGGCCACATTGTTGCCACCGCCGTCGAGGCTCTGCACCGCGAAAGGCACCGCCATTGTGGACACGTCCGCCGCGACGGACGAGGTCAGGGCGGAGCCCGCCACCGTGGTCAGCACGACGAGCCCAACCAGAATGGGCGCGCGAAGGCGCCGTCTTTTCCGCATCGTTCCTCCCCTACAGCGGGTCTATGAACAACAGAAATGCGCGATTCTGGGCGCCCGAATGAAACCGCATGCCTGGTTGGGAAGACTGTTCCTCACCAATTTCAAAGTCAATAGATTCAAATAAACGCGAAACCCTTGGGGGTACCGGCTGCGAAATACCGGCGACGGCCGGAGAAGGCGCACCGGCGGCCACGCCGGTAGGGTTGGGCGGCGTGACTGCCACGACGCTCCGCGGCCTGCTCGGCGCGGCGATCCCCGCACCGACGGCCGCGCACTTCCGCCCCGACGAGCTGGCGCTGCTGGCCGCCCTGCAAGAGGTGCTCGACCGCGACGTCGCGCCCGCGGCGGCGCGGGCCGACGCGGCCGGCCGCTACCCCACCGCGTCGGTCGCGGCACTCAAACGCAGCGGCATCCTCCAGAGTGGACTGCCTGCGGCGTGGGGCGGGCTGGGCGGTTCGCACCGGCTCTCGCTGGAGGCGCAGGTGCGCATCGCGGCCGCCGACTCGTCCGTCGCCCAGATATTCAAGGTGCACGACGAGCTGACCCGGGAAATCTTCGTGTACTGCCCGGACGAGCTTCGCCCGCTGCTCTCCGCGCGGATCCGCGAGGGCGCGATCCTCGGGCTGGCCGTCGCCGAGTCCGGCCGCAAGGTGGACGACCCGTGGCGCACCGTCGCCACGCCCCACGCAGATGGCGGGTTCACTGTGGACGGCGAGAAGATCTACACCACCGGCGCCGCCGAGGCGGACCTCATCGCGGTGTGGGCGTTCAACCCGGCGGCCGAGGGGGCGCTCGACAACCCGATCCTCGGCCTCCAGCTCAACCTCGTGCCCCGGGACACCGACGGGGTCATTGTGCACCGCGACTGGGACATGCTCGGACAGCGGGCCACCGACTCCGGCACGGTGACGTTCCGGCAGGTGCGCACCGACCCGGCGCTGCGCGCGAGCCTGCCCGGCCGCGCCCCGCTCCCGCAAAACTCACTGCGCTACCAGGCCGGCTTCGCCGCCGTACTCGTCGGGATCGGGATCGGAGCGCTGAGCGCGGCGGCGCCGTTCGTCGCGACGCGGTCCCGCCCGTGGCCGCCGGCCGGTGTGGACAGTGCCGCCGGCGACCCGGTCGTGAAGCGGCTGGCCGGCGAGCTGGCGGCCGGGCTCGCGGCGGCGTACGCGCTGACGATGGCGACCGGTGACCTGCTGGACGCGTTCGAGCGGGGCGAGCTGAGCCGCACCGAGCTGGCCGTACCGGTCTTCGCCGCGAAGTCGGCCGCCACGAAGGCCGCACTGGCCGCAACGAGTGAGGCGTTCGCCCTGATGGGGACCAGTGCGACGCGCACCGGCACCGGCTTCGACCGGTACTGGCGGGACGCCCGCACGCTCGCGCTGCACGACCCGGTGGACTGGAAGCACATCGAGATCGGCGCCAACGTCCTGACCGGCTGGGATCCGCCGCCCGGGATCTATACCTGACGGGATTTGATCCGTTAATCTCCCCGCCCCGTATTGGTCCTGTGGGGACCAGGCGAGGGTGCGATGACTGCGGATCGCGAGGGTATCGACCGGCTGCGGGTCGGTGGCTGGCTGCCACCACCACGCGGCTCGCTTCAACGTGGACCGGTGCGGGCCGCGCTCCCGTCCGGCGTGCCGGAGGCCGCGCGCGCACCGGCGCACGCCGCACCGGATGACGAGGAGCGGCGGGAGCCGCCGCCGACGCCGTACGAGGCGCCGCACGTCGACTTCGACGAGCCGGTGCCGGCGGACGAGCCCTGGGGCCAGGCCACCACCGGCCGGACCAGCCGGACCGTAAACACTGGTACGGCGGTCGTGGCGGTCGCCGGCCGGTACGTCTACCGGGGACGGCGCCGCCTCGGCGAGATCATCGCGCCCGGTCCACGGCGGCAGCGGGCCCGGCTCGTGCTGGCCGGCGTCGCGCTTCTGTCGCTCGCGATCGTGGCGGTGGCGACGCTCTCCCCGGACCCGGACGAGCCGGGGCCGGGGCAAGGGCTGGCCGTGCCCACCGTGCCGCCGCAGGCCCCGCCCACCGTGCCGCCGCAGGCCCTGCCGCCCGCTAGGGATCAGGGGCTCGGCTCGGCCAGCCCGGAAGCCCCGCCGTCGCCGGCCAGGCCGTCGACTCCTCGCGGGGACGGGCCGCTGACGCTGACGTACGAGGCGGAGAAGGCCGCGCTCCTCGGGCGGGCCGGCGTGCTGTCGCTCCGGGCGGCCTCCGGCGGGCGGATCGTGCACAACATCGGCACCGAGCCGGGGCACCCCGCGGGGCTGGTCTCCTTCACCGAGGTGGACGTGCCGGCGACGACCCGGTACGCGCTGACCGTCGACTACGTGAGCGGCGAGCCCCGCACCGCGATCCTCTCCATCAACACGCAGACGCACCTGCGGCTGTCGTTTCCGCCGAGTGGCGGCTTCGACCGGGTCGCTTCGCGGACGTTCACGATCGAGCTGGTCGGCGGGCGGAACAACCTGACCTTCAGCAACCCCGACGGCTTCGCGCCCCGACTCGACCGGATCAGCCTGCTCGGCTGAGGCCGCGCACTCGCACGTGGTGCCGGTGGCCTGACCCGCGGCTCAGCGGTCGTACTCGCGCAGGATGCGCTCGAGCATCGCCTGCGTGCGGTCGGGCGGCTCGGCCTCGACGCAGAGCCGCTCCATCGCCGCCGCGTACTGATCGACGTCGTCGCGCTTGTCGAGGTAGAGCGCGCTGGTGAGCTGCTCCGTGTAGACCACGTCGGGCAGCTCGGCGTCGGGGAAGCGCAGGATGGAGAACGCGCCGCCGGCCGCCGCGTGCCCGCCGGCGCTGAACGGGACGACCTGGATCGTCACGTTGGGGAGCTTGGTGGCGTCGATCAGCGCGGCGATCTGCGTGCGCATCACGGTGTAGCCGCCGATCGGGCGGCGTAGCACGGCCTCGTCGAGCACGGCCCACAGGTGCGGCGCGCCCTGGCGGGTCAGCATCTGCTGGCGGGCCATCCGCACGTCGACGCGGCGGTCGATCTCGTCGAGCGTGGCGGCGCCGTGGCTGATCATCACGACCGCCCGCGCGTACTCCCGGCTCTGGAGCAGGCCGGGGACGAACTGCACCTCGTATGTGCGGATCATCGCCGCGTTGGACTCCAGCCCGAGGTATGCCTGGAACCAGTGGGGCAGCACGTCGCCGAAGCGGTGCCACCAGCCCTGCGTGTTGGCCTGCCGGGCGAGAGCCAGCAGCGCGTCGCGCTCGGTCTTGTCGTTTACCCCGTAGAGCGTCAGGAGGTCGGCCACATCCCGCTCCTTGAACCCGACCCGGCCGAGCTCCATCCGACTGATCTTGGACTCGGATGCCCGGATCTCCCACCCGGCGGCTTCGCGGGTCACGCCATTGGCCTCGCGGAGCTTACGGAGCTGTGAGCCAAGCAGGATCCGCAGCACGGTCGGCCCGCCGGCCCCGGCCTCCGGCCCTGTCGTCACGCTGCCCTCCCGGCTGATCGCCGCCTCGCTCGATCGGAGGCGCCGCTCGCGCGAGCTGTCGCACTCGCCCACTAGCTGCCGGGGGTAAGCATGCCACGACCGTATGACGAGCAGGATCCCCGTTTCGTTCATCTTTGGCGCGGCGGTGCCACAGCCCTGGTGCACAGTCGGCCGGGTCTTGCCGCCGGAGGTACCGAAGGGTCCTAAGGGTGCGATGCGCGCGCATGAGCTTCCGCCGGCCACATTGGATCAGCCGGCGGAGAGCCCTCCTCAGGTCAGGAGGTGGTCGAAGTCCCCATCCCGAGCGCCGAGGATGAACGCGGCGATCTCCTCTGCCGTGTAGATCAGCGCGGGCCCCTCAGGGTCGCGCGAGTTGCGGACGGCGATTCCCGCCCCACCGGGCAGAGCGGCGAGCTCGACGCAGTTTCCACTCGGGTTGCTGCGGCGGCTCTTCCGCCACGCGACCGCCGGCAACTGGCCGGCAGGTGTGCCGTTGACAAATTTTCTCATTGAAATCTTTCTCATCTGCCTGCTTACGGGCTTGGGGCCCGAACCCCAGGGTTCGATCAGACCATCTGCACGTGCATCAGCCCTTGCGTCTGCAAGGGCCAGCTAGCATGATAACTCTGTGCTACTAGTGCAAGGTTGTTCACGTTTTGTGACGGAAGCGCGAGCGACGCCCAGCTCGCAGGGCACACCCCTCTGTCCCAATGCCCATCACGAAGCCAAAACCGCCTGCTGGGAGTAGAGCATGCCTGCGCCAACCATCGATCCGACTCAGCGCGACCCCAGAGGAGTCGCGCCTACGGACAGTTACCGTCCGGCAGACCGCGTGTGGGTCTTCCGCGGCGGCACGTGGCGGGCCGGTGTCGTCGAGACGGTTTCCCCCCGGGCCGCCACGGTGACCTATCGGCCAAGCAGCGCCCGTGGCACCGGCGTCGACACGCTCACCGCGCTCTACATGTTCCCCCGCGCGGATGCCGATCCCCTGCTGGATCGGACGCCCCAGCGGCACTGACCGACCCGCGTCCGGTCCTGACCCACGACAGGACCGGGCAAGCACGACGGGACCGGGCAAGCACGACGGGACCGGGCAAGGCAGCCACTCGTTACCGCTCACTAACGCCGCCGAAACAGACCGTTGCGAATGTTTCCTCGCTGATCTTACGGCCCTCGATACGAGGGTCGTCGATCGAGAGGAGACATGGTGGCGATACCACAGACCCGCCGGCAGTTCCTCCAAGCGGTCGGGGCGACCGGCGGAGCGGGGGTCCTCTTCAGCACGATGGGCGCGCTCGGCCTGGCGCCCGCGGCACAGGCGGCACCGCCGTTCCGGGCGCCGCGCGAGTCCGACTTCACGCTAACCGGCCGGTCACACAGGTCCGTGCTGGTCCTCGGCGCCGGCATCGCCGGGCTGGCCACGGCATACGAACTGCGCAAGGCGGGCTACCGCGTCCGCGTCCTGGAGGCGCGCGAGCGGCCCGGCGGTCGCAACTGGACGGTCCGCGGCGGCACCGTCGAGACCGACCTGGACGGCCACACGCAGCGCGCCCGCTTCGCCAAGGGGCAGTACCTCAACGCCGGCCCGGCCCGCATCGCCCAGCACATGGTCACCATGGACTACTGCCGCGAGCTGGGCGTACCGGTCGAGGTGTTCGGCAATCAGAACGCCGACGCCTACTACTACAACGAGGGCGTGGGCGCGCTCTCCGGCACGCCGATCCGGCACCGCACCGCCAAGGCGGACGTCTACGGGTACGTCTCGGAACTGCTCGCCAAGGCCACCGACCAGGGCGCGCTGGATGGCCAGCTCACCGCCGACGACAAGGAACGGCTGCTCAGCTTCCTGCGCGGCTTCGGCTCGATCGGCGGCCGGGCCGACGGCTGGCGGTACACGGGCAGCACGCGGCGCGGGTACGAGGTCGACCCGGGCGCGGGCTTCGAGGCGGGCACGCCGAAGCTGCCCCCGTACGCCCTCTCCGACGTGCTCGCCAGCGGCGTGGGGCAGTACTTCTCCTTCGAGTTCGGCTGGGACCAGGCAATGCTGATGTTCCAGCCGGTCGGCGGGATGGACCGGATCGCGTACGCGCTGGAGGAGGCGGTCGGCCGCAACCTCGTCACGTACCGAGCCGAGGTCCGCTCGATCACCAACAAGGGCGCCGGCGTGGAGGTCGTCTACACCGGGCCGGGCGGGCAGACCCGCGTCGCCTCGGCCGACTTCTGCGTGTGCACGATCCCGCCGCAGGTGCTGGCGAGGATCCCGTCCAACCTCTCCCAACCGGTCAAGGACGCGCTCGCGTACGCGGTGCCGGTGAGCACCGGGAAGATCGGGCTCCAGTACGGCCGGCGGTGGTGGGAGGAGGACGACGGAATCTACTCCGGCATCACCAACACCAACCTCGACCTCTCCACGATCTGGTACCCCTCGCACGACTTCCACGGCCGTAAGGGCATCGTGGTCGGCTACTACAACTTCGGTGGGAACGCCGACCGGTACTCGTCGCTCACGCCGGCCGAGCGCCAAGCCCGGGCGATCGAGCAGGGCGTGAAGATCCACGGCGAGAAGTACCGCACCGAACTGGAGACCGCCTTCTCGGTGGCGTGGCGGCGCACGCGGTACAGCGAGGGCGGCTGGGTCTCCTGGCCGTCCCGCACCAGCGGCCAGTACGGGCGGCTGCTGGAGCCTGACGGCAACGTCTACTTCGCCGGCGACCACCTCAGCTACTACATCGCCTGGCAGGCAGGCGCGTTCGAGTCAGCCCGCAAGGTCGTCACCGACCTGCACGCCCGCGTGCTGTCCACTTAGGAGTAGCCGCAGGTGTCGCCCGGCGCCATCTCGTGCCTCAGCGGGCGGCCGCCAGCGCGGTGAGCGGCGCGACCAGGTCGGCGGGGGCGGGCAGCTCCGCCATCCGGGCGGCCGCCGCCTCTGCGGTCGCCCGGACGGTCGCGTCGGCCAGGAGCGTCGCCACCGTGCCGGCGTCGACCTCGCCGGGCGGACACCACGCGCCGATGCCCAGGTCGGCGACGGCTCCGGCGTTGACGAACTGGTCGGCGCCGTGCGGCAGCACCAGCTGCGGCACGCCCGCGCCGAGGGCGGCCATCGTGCTGCCGGAGCCGCCGTGGTGCACGACGGCCACGCAGCCGGTGAGCAGGTGGTGCAGCGGGACCCAACCGACCGGCCGCACGTTGGGCGGCAGCGGGCCGAGGGGGGCCAGGTCGGCGTCGCCGCCGAGGGCGAGCACGAAGTCGGCCTCTACCTCGGGGGCGGCCGCCAGCATGCGGGCCAGCCCGCCGACGCCCTGGAGGCGCGGCACGACGGTGCCCATGGTGATCAGCACGCGCGGCCGCTCCGGCGGCTCCCACAGCCACTCGGGCAGCTCGCCGCCGGCGTTGTACGGCACGTAGCGCATCGACAAGGCGGGGACCGGCGGGCCCAGCATCATCTCCGGCGGCGCCACGTGGACGACCGCGCGCCGGGACGGCAGGGCCTGGGGCGCGCCGGCCCGCTCGCACGCCTCCGCCAGGTGGGGCAGGAAGCGCCCGGCCAGGTCGGCCTCGCTCTGCAGGTTGAAACCGTGCTCGACCGCGGGGACGCCGAGCGCGCTCGCCACCGCCAGCCCCGCGCCCTGCAGCCGGGAGTGCACCACCAGGTCGGGCCGCCAGCGCCGGGCCACCGCCGCGGTCGCGGCCGCGGTCACCGCCGACACCTGCCCGAATGTGCGCAGCAGCAGCTCGTGCACCTCGTGACCGGCCTCGGCGATGCGTTGCCCGCGCTCGCTCATCCGCCGGGCACGCTCCTCGGGCGGGCCGGTGGCGGCGCCGAAGATCGCGCTGATCGCGGCGGCGGGAGCGGTGTCGACGGCGGGGAGCCCGGCGCGGACGGCCGCCTCGACCCCCTCGGTGGCGGTGGCGACGAGCACCTCGTGACCTGCCGCGCGCAATGCCCAAGCGAGCGGGATGGTCGGAAACAGGTGCCCGATGCCCGGGGAGACCGCGAAGAGCACTCGCACCGACGCATCTCCTTCGTGCGCTGTCGCCCTGCCGGTCCTCCAGGCTAGCATTGACCCGCGCCAAACCCTTGCGGTGGCACTGTCCGGTGTGACTCACCGTCCATCATGGAGGCTTCGTGGCCAAGCCCGGCGACATCCCGTTCACCGTCGACCTCCACATGCGACTGCTGCTCAGCCTCGACCGCGGGCACAGCGTGCGGCGGGCGGTCGCCGCCGCGGTGCGCCCCGGCGCCCGTGTGCTCGACGCCGGCACCGGCAGCGGCCTGCTGTCCTTTGTGGCCCTGGCCGCCGGCGCGGGCGAGGCGGTCGCGGTCGACCGGCACCACACGGAGCTGGCCCGAGCGCTGGCCGCGCACAACGGACTCACCGACCGGATGACCGTGGTCGAGGGCGACCTGTCCCAGCTCGAGCTGGCCGGCGTCGACCTGAGCCGCGGCTTCGACCTGCTGCTCGCGTTCATCCACGTCAACAACCCCCTGGTCGACGAAGACCGGGCCCGCATGGTCTACGAGGTGCGTGACCGCTTCTGCGCCGACGACTGCACGGTGCTGCCCGAGGCGGTGCGTTACCGGGCAGTGGGCTGCGACCGCCTCGACTGGGATCTGCCCACCGAGCTGGCCGACCTCGACGACGCGGCCGGCATCCTGCGTGGCGCCTACGGGCTCGACTTCCAGCCGCTGGTCGACGCCGCGAAGCAGGGCGTGGCGCGGTCGGCGAGCCGCCCGGAGAGCGCCGTCCGTCCACAGTGGCGCTCTCCCACGACGATGGGCTCGCTCCGCTTCCCCCGCGAAGACGTGCGGCTGCTGACCATGAGCCACGACTTCGCGACGTTCGACTACCGGGCGCCCGCGTTCACCGGCTTTCCGCCCCAGGTGCGGCTGACGGTCGCCACACCGGGGCGGCTGAGCGGCGTGATCTGGACGCAGGAGCTGCTCTGCGACGGGCAGTCGGTCTGGACCACCGAGGCATACAGTCCACTTGCGACGCCGCTGGCCGTGGCCGCCGGCGACGAGGTGACGCTGGCGACCGGCGACGAGTGGCGGGCCACCAACGTGCTTCACCAGTAGCCGATGTAGTCCTCGAGAAACGCCGTGCCGTAGGACGGGGAGGCGATGACCCGCTCCAGCCGGGCCATCTGCACGTGGTGCAGAAACGGCGCGGCCGGTGTGCCCAGCCCTGGCGTGTTGACCAGGTCCATCATCCAGTGGACAAACTCCTGGATGCGCCAGATCCGGGCCAGCCGCGTCTCCGAGTAGGCGTCCAGCCGCTCGTGGTCGCGGCGGATGAAGCGGTCCGTCAGCCCGAGCGCCAGCTCCTCGGCGTCGGCGAGCGCCACGTTGAAGCCCTTGCCACCGACCGGCGGCACGACGTGGGCCGCGTCGCCGGCGAGGAAGAGCGAGCCGTGGCGCATCGGCGTGCAGACCAGGCTCCGCATCCGCACCATGCCGGTGGAGAGGATCGGTCCCTCGTGGAGGGTCCACGGCTCGTCCAGCGCCAGCCGCAGCCGGATCTCCTTCCAGATGCGCTCCTCCGGCCAGTCTTCCGTGGTGTCGTCGCGGGCGCACTGGAGGTAGAAACGGCTGACCTCGGGCGTACGCCGCACGTGCACGCAGGAGCCGGACTCGTGGATGGCGTTGATGACGCAGTCGCTGGAGGGCGCGGCCTGGGCGAGCACGGCCAGCCAGGCGTACTCGTACTGGTGCTCGTAGGAGTGCAGCGCGCCGGGGGGCACGGTGCGCCGGGCCACGCCGTACTCCCCGTCGGCGCCGACCACCACGTCGCACTCGATCACGTCGGAGCCGCCGTCGGGGCTCTCCACCTCGATCCGCGGATGGCTCCCCTCGATGCCGGTGATCACTCGGGCCGGGGTCTCGAAGCGCAGGTCGCCACCGTCGGCGAGGTACGCCTCGACCAGGTCGCGGACCAGAAACTGCTGCGGGTAGATGTAGTGGCTGCGCCCCTGCGCGATCGGGTCGTACCGGATCGGGTAGCGCTTGCCTCCCATCCGAAACTCGATCTTGTTTTCCACCTGGCCGGTGCCGAGCAGCCCGCCCGCCAGGTCGTGCCGCCGCAGCAGGTCGACCACGCGGTGCTCGACGGTGCCGCCGCGTGAGCGCTGCTCCACGTACGCCCGGTCGCGCTGCTCGACCACGACACAGTCGACGCCGGCCCGGCGCAGCAGGGTGGCGACGAGCATCCCCGCGGGGCCCGCGCCGACGATGCCGACCTGTGTGGTTGTCATTTGACCTCGCTTTGCGTGGTGGTCGGGGTGACGCAGGAGGGCCGCTTGCCCCGGCCGGCCGTCGCCTCGCCGAGGTAGGAGGTGGGCACCACCGCGCGAGCGGGCGAGTCGTCCGGGGTGAGCGCGAACAGGCGCGCCCGCATCAGCTGCCGGAGCGCGGTGATGCCGGCCTGAGTGCTGCGCCCCCGCGAGGCGGCCGCCATCCGGAGGCTGGGCAGCACGTCGCCGCCGAAGCGGGAGCAGATGAACTTGTGCGCCTCGTACGCCGTCACGGTCGCCTCGACGAACTCCTCGAACGCCTCGCTCGCCGGACCGTCTCCGTGCGCGGCCGCGCTGGCCCGCAGCCGGGCGAAGAGGCTGATCAGGTGGGCGTGGTCGCGGGTCTGCAACCCGCTGAAGCCCTCCCGCACACTGGGCGGGCTCATGGCGGGGCGGATGCGCGCGTCGTAGTCGACCGGGCCGAAGTCGGCGGTGAACTTGATCGCCGCCGCCGAGCTGCGCATGAACGCCGCCGCGACCCGCACCCCGCCGTCTGCGTCCGCCGCGAGCTCGCCGTCGGCCTCGCCACCGCCGGCCGGGGCCGCCTCGAGGTAGCAGTTGAGCCCGACGATCACGCCCTGGAGCAGCGCGAAGAAGAACTGGTGGCCGATCAGCCAGCGCCACTCGGGGTCGTAGGCGGTCGCCGTGTGGCGGGGGGCGGTGCGCACCACGACCGGCAGCCCCTCCTTCAGCCGCTCGCCGGCCGCGTATCGCAGCAGCGTGTCGAGCCCGGCGAACATCTCCTGCCACTCCACCGGATCCACAATCGAAACGCCCATGGCCAGGCCGTTTTCGTGAACCCATGAATAAGTTTGGAGGAGACCACGAACAAACGCGAACTCCGGTCGATGTTTCACCCTCGTGACCTGGAAATAGCGGTCATGCTCGACGTACTCCGGGTCGTCATCCTCGACGGAAACAATGTCAGACCACTCTCCATCCCATAGGCCGGGATCGAAGAGTGTTTCAATTACCCCAGAATACGACAGATCGCGTGTCACGCCCGCTACCTGGGCTCTTGTCGTCGGTAACAGTGCAGGATAAGGCAAGCACAAAAGGCCACCACGCACGGCGTCCCCGCCCTTCGGAGAAGGTTTCAGGCGACGAGAAAAAGGTCATGCAGGCCGACTCGAATCGCATTTGGACAGCGGCACTGCAGTCCCTCAAGATTCTCGGGGAGCGTCTTACCCCTGTCAATCCCTCGCTCCGATCTTCTACGTAATCGCAGGTAGCGGCTGTGCAGAATCATTTATCAAGTGTGGGAAGCACATGATCGGGTACCACAGTTCACATGACCAGACAACCCGGGCAGCCTCCCGGCCGGCGCGGGACGGTCGGCCACGCGTACAGCGCCCTGAACCTGCGGCTGATGCTCGCCTTGTTCGGCCTGGCACTGATGATCCTGTTCGCGGTGCTGCTGGCCCGCGCGGACCAGGTGGCGCTCGCCTTCGTGGCCATCGCGCTGGGCGTGGTCGCCATGATCGACATCGCGGTCGTCATCCGCCGGATCCGCGTCCGCCGCCGCCGCGACCCCGGCCGCCGCTACTCCCTCTTCGAGTGAGGCCCGCGAGGTCCGCCTGGTGAGCGGCCGAGTGGACCGGCCCGTCGCGACGCCGGGCGGCATCCCGAAATAATCGGTACGCCGCGCGGGCCGCGATGGGCCTAGGCTTCTGTGTCGTGCGGATGCGCCCATACCGCGACAGCGACCTGCCCGCGCTCCAGGAGGCGGTCTCGGCGTGGATCGCCCAGGTGGGGCGGTGCGGCTACGACCACGTCGGCGAGCTGCCGCACCGGATCTACGAAAACCTGCGTGGCAGCCATCCGGTCGGTGACCTGGTGCAGGTCTGGGAGGACGGGCCGGCGATCGCCGGGGTCGGGATCAACCTGCGCTTCGGCGCGGCGTTCGACGTCTTCACCGCGCCGGCCCTGCGGGGCTCGCCGGCCGAGGAGGAGATGCTGCGGGCGGCCATCGAGACCACCGAGGCGCTCACCACCGAGCCGCACGTGCTCACCGACGTCTTCGACTGTGACACCACGCGGGCGGCTCTCCTCCGCGGGTTCGGCTTCGCCTACTTCCGCACCTGGGACGACATCCGCGAGCGTCCCCTCGACGGGCCGCTCCCGCCGGCGCCGCTCCCGCCCGGCTTCCATCTGCGGGAGGCCACGTTCGCCGACGCCGAAGGGCTGGCCCGGGCGCGCAACGCCTCGTTCGACGCGGAGTGGACCGGCCGGCTCTACCACGACGAGGTGATGGCCAAGCCCGGCTACGACCCGGCCCGCGAGATCGTGGCGGTGGCGCCGGACGGGCGGATCGCGGCGTACACCGTGTACTGGATGGACAGTCGCAATCGGACCGGGCACTTCGAGCCGGTGGGGACGCACGCGGCCTTCCGGCGGCTGGGTCTGGCCCGCGCGGTGATGCGCGAGGCGATGGCCCGGATGGAACGCGCCGGCATGGCCACCGTGACCGTCAACCACAACGCGGACAACGTGCCGGCCCGGCGGCTGTACGAGGAGCTGGGCTTCACGAAGCGCTACGAGACCCACGGCTACCGCCGGGCCGTCTGACCCGGCCCGGCGGCGCGCTAGGCGGGGAGCCGCGGAAACAGCGGGCGTGGCTCAGGCAGGCGGCCGTCGACCGGCGTGCACTGGGCGGTGATCCGCGCGGCCGCCTCTGGCAGGAAGGGCGCCAGCAGCTCGCCCACCGCCTGGCAGGCCGCCAGCAGCAGCCCCAGCGCCCGATCCAGCGCCGCCTCGTCGGTGCGCGCGAGCTGCCACGGGCGGGCCTCCTCGACGTACCGGTTGGCCTCCTCCACCACGCGCCACACGGCCGCCGTCGCCAGCCGGAAGTCAAAATCCGCGAGCGCCGCGTCCACTCGCCCCGGCGCCGCGCGCCACGCGCCCACCAGCGGTTCAGCATCCTCCTGGTACGACCCGGGAGTCCCGCCACGGTAACGGTGGACCATGCTCACCACTCGGTTGACCAGGTTGCCGAGGCCGTTGGCCAGGTCGCGCTCGTAGCGGGCGGCCAGCCGGGCCACCGTGAAGTCGGCGTCACCGACCCTCGGCACCTCGCGCAGCAGCCACCACCGCACCGCGTCGACGCCGAAGCGCTCCACCAGTGCCACCGGGTCCACGACGGCGCCCGACGACTTGCTGATCTTCCGCCCCTCGGCGGTGAGGTAGTCGTGCACCAGCACGTCGGCCGGGAGCGGCTCGCCGGCCGAGAGGAGCATCGCCGGCCAGTACACGGCATGGAAGCAACACCTTCTCGTATGTGCGTCACCCGCCGAGCGGGAAGGCGGCCCTCCGCTCCCAACGGCCTCCCCTATTAAGAGCAAACCAGTACACCTCTTCGGCCTTGCCCTTGAGTGGCAGTTCGCGGGCAAGTGCGGCCTGGACCGGACGCAGCACCTCCTTATCGGCCTGGCCGACCGTCAGGTGCGGCACCACGTCATCGAACGCACCGTCGTACCTCGGTGCCTCCGGCCAGAGCGCCGCGCTCCGGTCGGAAAGATCGCGAAGCTGGTGCTCGGGCTCCGGTGCCAGGTAGAGCACGGTCTCACCGAACCAGTGCAGTTCCTTGAACGTCACCTCGAACGGCTCGACGCTCACGGCCAGTTCGCGCACCTTCTCCAACGCGTTCTCGTCCACCGACGCGGCCGGTATCCACGGGAAGTGGATCGTCACGTGAGCGGGCACGCCGATGGCGGCCCGTGGGTCATGTCTATGTCGGTGGGAGCCAACGGCGTGCTCGAGATCGGGGAAGGGCACGACCAAACCACTGTCAGGGATCATGACGGCATTATCCGGCCGGTGACAGCTCGCCGGCCAACGGGTTTGGCGCAAACTCGCGCACAAGCCTTGAGCCGCTTGCTCGGCGCCCTACAAACTCAGTAGCGGCCGACAACGAGCGGAAGGAAGGTCATCATGGCACTGCGGTTCCTGGGGAAGGATCCTGACTCGCCGAGCGGTGGATCACCCACGCTGTACTACGACGACAGCGACGACACGTACCTCGTCCAGGGCTGGAAGGTCACCGATCCCGAGGTCCTGGCACAGATGGACATCCCCAACCATGAGACGGTGGTCCGGATTCCACGACGCATGACACAGTTCCTGCCGGAGGCTAAGAGGTGACTGACTTCAACGGCAGCATCGAGGACCTGCTCGCGGCCTGCGAACGCAGCGCGGTGCATCTGGAGATGCGCGACGGGTACGCCTTGGACGACCCGGTGTACATCGACTGGCAGGCGGGCCTTCCGATCGACCCGGCCGCGCGCTGGCCCGACTGGTTCGACGCGATGTCCGCGACGACAGCACGAGGCGTCCAGGTCAGGCGTGCCCGCGTCATCTCCGAACCGATCAGCGCGTACATCCGGTACGAGTACGACGTCACCGACGGTCTCAACATCGCCTCTGGTGAGGAAGTCCGGTGGCTACCCCGGCGTCAGGCGTCGGACATCGCGTTGCCAGGCAACGACTTCTGGCTATTCGACGGGGACCTCCTCATTCTCAACCACATCGGCGGCAACGGCGAGTGGCTGGGTGTCGAGCAGTCCACCGACCCGGCGACCATCAAGCTCTGCGCCTCGGCGTTCGAGGCGGTCTGGGAACGGGCCATCTCGCACGCGGACTACCGCCCGGCGTGACCGCCGGCGGCCATACTCGATCCGTGGCATCCCCGTCGTCCAGTGCACAGCAAGCGCTCGAAGCGCTCGGTGTGAGGCTGCGCGAAATCCGCACGGATGCCGGCCTGACCGGACGCGACCTCGGCCGGCTGACCGGATGGCACTCCTCCAAGGTCAGCCGGATCGAGCATGCCCGGCAGACTCCGTCCGCAGACGACATCACCGCGTGGTGCAAGCACTGCGGCGCCGTCGACCAGGCCGCCGACCTCATCGCGGCCCTTCGCGCGGCCGAGGGCATGTTCGTGGAGTGGCAACGGATGGAGCGCACCGGGCTACGGGTCGCGCAGGAGTCCGTGATACCGCTGTGGGAGCGGACGAGGCGCTTCCGCATCTACTCGTCGTGGCTGATCCCCGGTCCATTGCAGACACCCACGTACATCCGGGCGCTGCTGCATGCGCTCCAGGTCCGCCGCGACCTCCCTGACGACGTGGAAGCCGCCGTGCGTGTCCGCGTCGACAAGCAGCACGTCATCCACGAGGGAGACCACCGGTTCGCCGTGGTGCTGGAGGAGGGGGCGTTGCGCTACCGCATCGGCGACGCGGAGACGATGGCCGCGCAGCTCGGCCATCTGCTTGCCGTGGCAGCGCTGCCATCCGTGAGCCTGGGCGTCATCCCCCTCGAAGCGGACCGCTCGGCACTGTGGCCGCTGGAGAGCTTCTTCCTCTACGACGACGAACAGGTCAATGTGGAGTTGGTCTCCGGCCACCTGACGGTGACGCAGCCCCGCGAGATCGCCATGTACGCCGAGGTATTCGCCCAACTCGCCAACCTCGCCGTATACGGCGCCTCTGCCCGATCGTTGATCACGGAGGCCATCAGCTCCCTCGACGGGTGAGCGGCTGCAAACTCGCGCACATCCATTGAGCCGCGTTCCACGCCGTACCTAGCGTCCTCCCCCAAGCGCTCAGCGCGGGAGGTGAGTGGTGTGGGCCAGGTCGTGATGGTAACGGTCGCGTTGTCGGTGGGCTTCCTCGCCGGCCTGTTGGTGTTCAAGCGGTCAAACCGTTGGTGCCCCGCCTGCGGCTATCCGCTGGCCTGTACACATTGCCTCCGCCCTCGCGCAACTCGCGCTGACGCTCTTCGTGACGGTCCAACGCGCCGGGCTGCCTGATGCCCGGCCGCAACAAGGAGGTTCGGCGGTGCCAACCAAACGAGAACAGTTTCAGCACTCGATCCGTGCGCGGTTTCTGGGAGAGCGGATGCGCAAGCTGCGAGAGGAACGCGGGCTGACGTTGAAGCACATCGCCTCCTACCTGGGTGTCGAGTTCTCCAGTAGGGTGGGCCACGCGGCGAGGTTCCTGTGGTTGGCAGGTCCTTTTCCGCGTGGCCTCCCTCCGAACCGGACGTGATAGTTTCCCGATCATCCGGCTCTCCAGTGACTACGGCGTGAGTGTCGCGGTTGGTCCTTTGTGGATGTGGTCGTGGCAGGGTTGACATACG
>NZ_JBHLUH010000006.1:0-74002 GCF_042433955.1 Phytohabitans kaempferiae
CCGCTTCGCGACGCGGGACGCTGCCGCGCGTCCGGTCACCGTCGATTTTCGAGTTAGACGACCTGTGGCGTCATAGCGGCCATAACTCGTCTTGATCCAGGGGTTGCCCTGCCCGGTGGACGGACCGGCCGCCGGTCCGACGAACTGTCCCGACCGATCGCGGAGCTGAGGGAGTGTGCCGGCGATTCGGCGGGAGGTGGACGCGTTGGTGCGCCCAACTCGACAGCTCTCTTGAACACGGACCCGGCCTGCGCCCGGGGCGGCCCGAGGCCCGTCCGCGCCGGGCCGGGTCGGGATCTTGGGGACGCGGGGGGTGCGGCTGCGGGAGCAGCGGTCAGGAGCGCGACGGGCACCGCGGCAGCTCCCTCTGTCACGCCGGAATCGAACCGCGCCGGAAAGCGCGAACCTCGACCGCGAAAGATCTTCCTAGGCGTCGACTGACAGGGGTTGGTATCGCTGCCGCAGGACGCCGTTGGCGAACGTGGTGGAGTCCTTCAGGCGCATCCGCACGCGGCCGAGGCCGTGGAACGGGCGCGCCGACTCGGCCCACACGACCGGGTGGACCCAGAAGTGGACCTCGTCCGCGAGGCCGTGCTGGACCAGGGCGAAGGCGAACTCACCGCAGCCGTAGGTGAGCAGGTTGCCGGCGTGGTGCTCCTTGAGCCGGTGCACCTCGGTGGCGAGGTCACCTCGCAGCAGGGTCGCGTTCCACTCCAGCGGGCCGCTCAGGCTGCTGGAAACGACGTACTTGGGAAGGGCGTTGACCCTGTCCGCGAACGCGCCGCTGGTCGCCATCCAGATGGGGGCGAGCGCCTCGTAGGTCTTGCGGCCCAGGAGCATCGCGTCGGCGAGCCGGATGTCGTCCTCGCTCGCGGCCTCGTGCTCGCCGTCGGGCTTGTACCAGCCGATGGACGGCCCGATGCTGCCGTCCGCGGACATCTGCGTCGTGATGATCGACTTACCCATCGTCTCCACTCCTTTTCGGATTGTTTCCCAGGACTGACCGGCGGGTCAGCCGTCACTGCCCTCGGTGAGCTTGGCCAGGTGCGCGGCCAGTAGGTCGTAGGACTGCTGGGCCCCGTCCGCCATGCCGGAGGCGACCATGCCGTCGCGGTCTTCCCGCGTGTCGAAGCGCGTGACGCCGGTGACCGTGGTCTTGCCGCCCTCCTCGGTGAACTCCAGGGTCTCCAGGCACACGTGACCCGGCATGCCCTCGAACTCGAAGGTCTGCACGATCCGCTCCGGCGCCTTGATCTCCCGGTACTCACCGCGGAACGCGTAATCCCCGTCTGGGGCGTGCTCGACGAAGCGGTAGCCGCCGCCCGGGCGGAAGTCGATCTGACAGTCCAGCGGATTGCCCCGGCCCCACCAGTGCTTGAGGTGCTCGCACCTCGCGTGCGCCTCGAAGACCAGCGCGCGCGGCGCGTCGAACACGCGCACCATCTTGACCTCCAGGTCGGAGGGGAGGGTCACCATCAGCTCGTTCATCTCAGGTCTCCTGTCGTGTCCGGTCCTGCTGGAGTTGTTTCAGGTATTCGCCGAGATGGTCGTAGCGCTGCTCCCAGAACCGCTGGTACGTCACGATCCACTCGGCCACCTCGCGCAGCGGCCCGGCGTCGAGCCGGCACGGCCGCCACTGGGCCTCCCTGCCGCGGGTGATCAGCCCGGCCCGCTCCAGCACCTTCAGATGCTTGGAGACGGCTTGGAGGCTGATCGGGAACGGCTCGGCGATCTGGTTTACCGTCGCCTCGCCCTCTGCCAGCCGGGCCAGGATCGCCCGCCGGGTCGGGTCGGCGAGTGCGCCGAACACCTCGCTCAGCCGATCCACCGTCACCACCTAATTCAACCATCTGGTTAATCAACTCTGAGGTTGAATATCCCCCAAGTGAACGTGCCTGTCAAGCGCACCCCGCCGGCCCGCGGTGGCAGGAGCTTCCGCAAGTACGCTGGCCCGGTGCGTGACAAGGTGACCCGACTGTTCGTGGTGGTGGCGATCGCGGAGGCGTTCTCCTGGGCTGGCCTGCTGGCCGGGATGGCGCTGAAGTACGGCCCGCCCGGTAACGAGCTGGGCGTGCAGGTCTTCGGGCCGATCCACGGCGCGCTGTTCATGGCGTACTGCGCGCTGGCGCTGGTCACCGCCCGAGCACACCGTTGGAGCCTGCTGGCGACCGGCGCGGCGTTGGCCTGCGGGATACCGCCGTTCGCCACCCTGGTCTTCAAGCGGTGGGCCGGCCGGCGCGGGATGCTCGACATCAGCACCGAGGCGCGCGAGCCGGCCCGCGTGGGCTGATGACCCTCCGCGACTCCCGCGCGGCGCCACGTCCGGCGCGCGGGTAGCGCTCGGCTCAATCAGGTTAGTGGCCGGGCACGCTTCACCTGTCAGGTGCCGGTGCCGTCACGGTCACCGCCAGTCCCACGGATATTCGCGTGCTGATCAAGTTGGCCAGGGAGCGTGGCGATGATCAAACGGCTCGACCCTGGAGGCTCATCTTGCACCGTGCTCATCCGGCCCGCACCGTTCGTTGGGCGTTGGCGTCGCTGGTCATCGGCCTGCTCGTGGTGGCGGGTCTGCCGAGCCCGGCCGCGGCGACGGTGTCGTCCGACCGGCTCGCGCCGGGCGTCACCTACGAGGAGTTCACCCGCACCACCGCACGCGGAGTCGTACACGGTCACCTCGTCGAGGTCGACCTCCGCAATCCGTTCGTCGTGGTGGACCTGCTGACCGCGGGCGCGGTCGCGGCGCGGGCGCCGCTGTCCACACAGGCGAACGAACGGCGTGCGATCGCGGCCGTCAACGGCGACTTCTTCAACGTCAGCAATACCCAGCCCGGCGTTCCGGTGACCGGCGCGGCCGTCGGTCCCGCGATCGGCGGCGGGCGCGACCTGAAGGCGGCGGTGCCGGACCGGCAGCGGTTCGGCCCAGGGCTGCCGGCGGGCACCTCGACGCGGGATGTCATCGGCGTCGGCGTCGACCGCGTGGGCCGGCTCGCGACGGTCGCGTTCGAAGGAAAGGCCCACACCACGCGCGGCGGGTTCGCCATCGACGGCTTCAACCAGTACGCGCTGCCGATGAACGGCATCGGCGTCTTCGACAGCGAATGGGGTACCCCGTCGCGCAAGCGCTCCACGTGCGGCACCGACACCACACGCGAGGCTCCGTGCAGCGACAACACGTACGAGTTGACGGTGCGCCGCGGCAAGGTGGTGCAGGCCACCACCGAGCCCGGCGAGGGCGCGATCGCCCGCGACACCGTGGTCCTCGTCGGCCGTGAGGAGGGCGCCGACACCCTCCGCGAGCTGGAGCCCGGCGACCGCGTGCGGGTCGACTACGACTTGGCTCCCAACACGTACATCCCCTTCCGGTTCGCGGTCGGCGGGTTCCCGGTCCTGCGGGACGGACAGCCCTTGGCGGGGCTGAACGCGACCACCGCGGCCATCCGCTCCTCGGCCGGGGTCAGCCAGGACGGGCGTCGCCTCTACCTGATGGCGCTCGATGGCGCGAGCGCCGGCCTCACCATCGCGGAACTCGCGCAGCTGATGCGGGACTTCGGCGCGGCGAGCGCGGTGAACCTGGACGGCGGCGGGTCGTCCACATTGGTCGCACGCAAGGTCGGCGAGCCCGCCGTCGCGGTACGCAACCACCCCTCGGGCGGTGTCGAGCGGGCGATCCCCAACGGCATCGGAGTCTTCTCCCGCCTCGGATAGCCCCGGCCGTCGCCTGACGTTCCTGAGCCGGTCTCGGCGCGCGGCGCTCGGCCGAGACCGCTATCCGTTGGCGGGGTCCTCGCCCCTGGCCGGCTGGTAGCAGCCGGAGCCGAATCCAACGGCGAGGTGGTCCTGCGCGGAGCGGCTGGTCACCGAGACGTTGAAGTGGGCACTCGGGTGACCGGCGAGGAGCGAGCCGGTGACCGTGTCGGGCAGGGACACGTCGGGCGCCACGCGAGACTCGCCAAACTGCCAACCATCGCGATGCCACCGGTCGCGGATCGCGCCTACGGTCGCCACCTGGCTGTCCGGGGACAGGGGGATCCGGGCCGTGCCGCTCAGGGCCCAGGAGCGGCCGGGGTTGGCGATGTCGCAGCGTGAGGTCTTGACCTGCCAGTTCGTCACGGTGCCGCGGGCCAGGTCGGCGAGCGCCTGGACCTCGGTGCGGATCGCCGCTTCCACGTCGGCTCTGGGCTTCGCCTCGGACGGCTGCCCTCCGCCTTCGTCCGCGCCGGCGCACGCGGTGGTGAACAGCGATGCGGTGGCGAGCACAGCCAGGATCCTGACGGTCGCGCCGGTCATATCGGTCCCTCCCCGTGGTGACGCCGGCACGAGCCCGCAGGACCGGACCACCGCTGTCGTCCACAACAGCCTAAGCCGCCCCACCGTCACCTCGAAGGCTCGGGGCGGTGGCGGACGGTCGCGCCGAGGGCGGCGAGTTCGGCGGTGAGCGCCCGCAGGCGGTCCTCGTGCCGGGCCGTGACGGTGATGGCCTACGCGGCGCGGGCGAGCGCGGTCGCGACGGCCCGCCCGATGCCGCCGGTGGCGCCGGTGACAAGCGCGGTACGGCTCATCGTGGATCGCCGCCGGCGAGGCGGCGCAGGCCGCGCTCCACGAGTACCGGCACGGCGGGCCCCACGTCGTCGAAGCCCTCGCCGACGGTGTTGTTGGACAGGTGCCGCGCGTGGATGCCAGTGGATCTCCAGGTCGGGCAGGGCGGTGGCCAGCCAGGCCCGCACCGCGACCAAGTCGATGCCCGGGCGGAGTGCACGGTGGCGGGTTCCTCGATCAAGGGCGACCCTCCTCGCGGGGTACGACTCGGCGGGCCAGGGCCCAGCGGTGTGCCTCGGACGGCCCGTCGTACACGCGGAACGGACGCACCTCGATGTAGATGCGCCCGAGCAGGCTCTCCTCCGCCACGCCGAGCCCGCCGGCGAGCTGGACGCTGCGGTCGACGATCCGCCCGACCGCCTCGCTGACCTGGACCTTGGCGATCGAGGTGAGGTCGCGGGCCGGGTCGCCGGAGTCCAGCGCCCAGGCCGCCCGCCAGATGAGCGTCTGCGCGGTGGTCAGGTCGATCACGTTGTCGGCGATGACCTGCCGGGCCATGCCGTGGTCGGCCAGCCGGTCGCCGAAGAGGCGGCGGTCGGCGGCGTGCTCGACCGCGATGTCGTGCGCCCGCCGGGCCGCGCCGAGCCAGCGCATGCAGTGCGTCAGCCGCGCCGGGCCGAGCCGCACCTGGGCGTTGCGGAAGCCCTTGCCGACCTCGCCGAGGACCGCGTCGTCCGGCACGAAGCAGTCTTCGAAGCGGACCACCGCGTGGCCGCCCACGCTGATGCGGTCGATCGTCTCCATGTGCCGCACCAGGCGCAGGCCGGGGTTGTCCGCCTCGACCAGGAACATCGTCGCGCCGGGCCGGTCGTCGTGCCGGGCCATGCAGATGGTGACGGCGGCCCCGTCGGCGCCGGTGATGAACCGCTTCTCGCCGTCGATGCGCCAGCCCCCGGCCACCTGGCGCGCGGTCGTGGCGAGCGCGGACGGGTCGGAGCCGGCGCCCGGTGGTGGCTCGGTCATCGCGAACGCGGTGCGGATCTCGCCGCGGGCCAGGGGACCGAGGTACCGCTCCTGCTGCTCCGGCGTGCCGACCTTGCTCAGCAGGTGGCCGTTGCCCTCGTCGGGGGCGGCGCAGTTGAGCGCGAGCGGGCCGAGCAGCGCCCAGCCGGCCTCCTCGAACACGATGCTCTGGCCGCGCACGTCCAGGCCGAGCCCGCCCCAGCGAGTGGGCAGGTGCGGCGAGAGCAGGCCGGCCTCGCGGGCACGGGCCTGCAGGTCGAGGCGTACCTCGTCGTCCGGCCCGCCGTCCGCGAAGATCCGCGCCTCGCGGGGGGCGACCTCGTCTCGGACGAAGTCGCGTACGCGGGAGCGCAGCCGGTCAACCTCGACAGGGATGGTGAAGTCGATAGCCACGGCAATCCTCGAATGATGCGGGAGGGACCGCCGGCGCGAGGACGGGTACCCGGCCTAACGGTCGCTCGATTGGGTCCAGCATGTCCAGGCGCGGTCGGCGATGTCAAGACGACGATGATCACGCAAATACCGGGGCTTCTCGTCCGTTATCTCCCAAGATATGCGCGGACTCGGCGCCGGATCAGCGACGGCTTGCCTATCGAGCGCTTGGTAGAGAAAAGGGCCGCTGTTAGCATCCCTGTCATGCCGCGTGAACGGAAGACCGTTGTCAGCGACGTCGCCATTGGTGACCGGGTGATCCCGGTCGCGGCGGCGATGTTCCGGCGGCTTGGCTACGCGCGCACGAGCACTCGCGAGCTGGCCACTCGGCTGGGCATCCAGAGCGGGTCGCTCTACCACTACATCAACGGCAAGGACGATCTGCTCTACCAGATCTGCAGCTCGGCGCTGACCCACATCGAGGAAGCCGTGCGCAAGGCCACCGCCGCGGCGCCTGTGGAGCGCAAGCTGGAGGTGGTCATCAAGCGCCATCTCATCAGTGCCCTGACCGACAGCGACTCGCACGCCACGATGCTCGTCGAGCTCAAGGCGCTCTCCGCGGAGCGCAAGGCGGCCGTGATCCGGCAGCGCGATCAGTACGAGGAGCTGATCCGCACGATCATCGAGGAGTCGCAGGCGGCAGGCGTGGTGCGGGCCGACATCGAGGCCAAGTACCTGACACTCGGCCTGCTCAACCTGTTGAACTGGTCGATTTTCTGGTTCGACCCGGACGGACCGCTCACCGAGGACGAGTTGGCCCGTGTGCTGGCCGCGGTGTTCCTGGACGGAGCCCGCGGTGGGGGAGCCCGCGCCAGCGGATAGGCGACACCGGGCCGACACGGGTCGCCGTGGAGGCAAATCTTGAACGTACCGTCATTGATCGATCGCGCCGTCGCGCAGTACCGACGGCGAGGTCGTCACGGCCCGCCGCGGCCGGGGATGCACGGCTCGACGTTCGATGTGGACGCCGACTCGGCCGGCTGGGAGACGGTGGTCGACGGACGGACCCGCGACTTCTCCCGGCTGCTCGACATCGACGGGCTGCGTCGTCGCGTATGGGCTGGCCTGCCTGGAGCTGGAGGCCGCACCGCCCGGCGGTCACGAGGGCGGACACCGTCAGCGTGGTTTCCCGCGATACGTCGGTGAGTCCGGCCCTGGCGGCGGAGGCTTTGGTGGTGGGTATCGGCGGGGGAATCTTTCTGATCGCGCTCGGCGCCGTGCTGACGTTCGCGCTCGAGCTCAATCCCTGGTGGATCAACGTGAAGGCGACCGGCGTCATCATCATGCTCGCCGGGAGCGCGGTCCTGCTGGTCACGCTCTGGTACTGGCATGACCGGCGGCGCCGCGCCGTCGCGCTGGACCGACGCTCGTCGCCCGCGCGGTCGCCGGTATCGGCACCGCCGCCAGACGCGGGGCCGTCCAAGCCCTCGCCAGCGGATCCGCCGCCAGCCGCACAGCCGAGCGACGGTACATGATCCGCTGGCGGTGCGGCCGGCAGCTCGGGCGGAAGGCGCGCTGCCGGCGGCCATGAGCACGCGGTCGTTCCAGGTCCGCCCCGGTGCATCCGGCGCCGCATGAATCCGGCGGTTGGGGGCAAGCACCGGCGGTGTCTGGCGAAACTGGCGGTCGGGCGCTGACCCAGGCTGCGAGCACTGGGACCGCCGCTGGCGGCAGAGCCTGCGGGAGGACGACCCCGACCTGGCCGTGATCCTGCTGGACCGCTGGGAGCCTCCATTTCACCCCGGACGGCGTACAGCGGTGGATCGCCCCGTGGCCGCTGCCACAACTCACCCGGACGCCGTACACGGCACCGGCTGAACGCCTGCGAAGGGTCCGCGCGCCTGGTGCCGATCCGTCTAGACTCGGCTGTTCCCGTGGAAGGAGCGCTGTGGGCGATATGGGCTGGGCGCCGGACGTACTTCGTGACGCCGGCGAGGATGACGGTGACGTCTACGTCGTGGGCGTACGCGAGAGCACCGATCCTGGGTCTTGGTCCTTGTTGTTCATGGAGTGCCTCGACGCCGACGACGAGCAAGATATCGAGCTTGGCATGGATACGTACTGCCTGGTGGTCGACCCCGGCCAGGCCACGCACTACGGCGGCGTGCGCGAATGCGGGATCACCGGTGGCGAGCTGAGGCTTGTGTTCGCGGAAGACGCGGCAGCGACGCTGGGCCTGCCAGTTGAGAAGCGATTCGTCCTGGACCTGCCGGCGCAGCAGCTCGAACTGCTCGGGCGTGGCCTGAGCCGAGTCCTGACATCCGGCCGGCGCGACGCCGTTCCCCACCGACTCGAGGTCTAGGGTCGGGGCGGCTCCGCCTCGCCTCGCGTTCAGCCTCGCTGGTCTGCGCGGCGCGTGCCGGTGACCGTGGTGCGGGGTAGGCGCCCCGCACGGGAGTGGCCGGTCAGGGTTTCACCGGCCACGACCACGTCGAAGTCGAGGTTGAGGCGCATCGGACGGGTCACCGACTGCCGCCAGGTCACTCGCGGTCCGTCGCAGGCGAGCGCGGCCAGCGGTACCGTTTCCGACGGTGTCGAGGCGGTGCCGGCGACCACGCCCTCCGTGTCACTGAAGGCATAGACGGCGTTCAGCGTGCCGATCGGGGTTTTCAGGGTGAAGTCCCAGGTGCCGACGATGGGATGCAAGACGGCTTCCGTTCAGATCGTGATGGGCGTGCGGCCGGCGTCGCGCCACACGACGCCGCGCCGTTCGTACTGGAACAGGGTTTCGACGGCGTGCGCG
The DNA here is from genome assembly GCF_042433955.1 of Phytohabitans kaempferiae. Lineage (NCBI taxonomy): Bacteria > Bacillati > Actinomycetota > Actinomycetes > Micromonosporales > Micromonosporaceae > Phytohabitans > Phytohabitans kaempferiae. The sequence goes on from NZ_JBHLUH010000006.1 coordinate 8,735, forward strand.
ACCCGTGGGCCAAACTCGCGCTCCAGGATGTGCAGCCCGAGGTCCAGGCCGGACGTGACGCCGCCCGCGCTGATGAGGTCGCCGTCGTCGACGACGCGGGCCGGCACCGTGTGTACGCCCGTCGCGTCGAGCACGTCCATGCCAAGCTCGTGCGTCACCGCGTGGCGCCCCTCGATCAGGCCGGCCATGGCCAGGGCGAGTGAACCGCCGCAGACGGTCGCGACAGTCACATCGGGGTTGCGGAGGGCGGCGAGCAGCAGCGGTGCCGCGGCCGACTCGGCGAAGCGGGCCAGGAGCACGGGGATCGTCACCACGCCTTGGTCGGGGTCGCCGGTCGTGGGGCCGCTCGCACCGGGTACGACGACGTAGCCCGGCCGGTCCGGATCCAGGCTCGCGGTCGCTCGCAGCGTCAGGCCGGAGGTGCCGCTGACCACTTCCCGCGGGCCGTCGGCGGAGACGAGCTCCACCGCCAGGACGCCTCCGGCCGCGGCGCTTCCGGCGGCGAGAATCTCGAACGGCGCGATGACATCGAGTGGGTCGAACCCGTCGAACAATACGATCTGCACCAACACACCATCGATCCTCGGCCTCGCCGGTCGACCCGACCAGGGGGAGGATTGCCATCCTCCAACGGTTTCTCGCCGCGTCCGCGGCCTTGCGGTGTGCCTGCGAGACTACGATCTGTGCGAGACGCTGAATCCACTGCCGAAGAGCGCGCCTTCTTGGCCGAGCTTGCGAGGCACGTGCCGGATGTGCAGGACTGGTACCACGAGGACGATGACGGCACCGCCTGGATGATCGCGTCGTACGACTTTGCCCGCCGCAACCAGATCTACGCGACCCTGCGGCTGGACTACCGTCTCGCGCTGTGTCTGGAGCGGCGGGGGTGTGGGTTGTTCACCCGACACCGCACATGTTCGCGAGCCCGTAAGTTGGTTACATCCTCGTGCCAGAGACAGGTACCCGTACAGGCAAGGGAGTCACTGGAATGCCCACGCGCAAGGCAATGGGAAAGATGGCAGTCGTCGCCGGGACGGTGGTTGCTACGCTGCTGGCCGTCGCCAGCCCCGCACAGGCCGCCGTTCGTTCCTACGACACCGGCTACGCAGGGGTTCCGTCCACTGTGGGTATTGGCTCCGGCTGGGGGCAGATCACCTGGCTCAACCGGTCGGTCCAGGTCAGCGGCAAGGTGGACGACCGCGGCAACGCCAGCTACTACAGCCAGGTCATCTTCGAGGCATACGTCGGAGCGCTGCGCGTCGACCGCCAGACCCGCAGCATCAACAACAACGTGCGAGGGTACGGCTTCACCCTCGACGGAAGCGCCTACCGGGGCGGAATCACCAGAGTCAAGATCGACGCCTGTGTCTTCCGCGCCGGGACCAACGCCCTCTGGGGATGCACACTCGCCGGACCGCGCAACCTGTACCGCCCCTGACGATTCCGTCGCGGCGGGCGCAGGGCTACGTGCTGGACGCCGGTCGTCAACCCGGGACGGCGTGCTACCGGCTGTGTGAGGCTGTCGGACGTGATGCACAGGGGGCCGTTCGCGGACGAGGTCCGCGTCAGCGCGGAAGGCGTGACGTTCGTGTGGCCCTGGCGCTCGCCCGAGGCCCGATCCACGACATCCGGCGCCGCGTGGGTGCGCGGATGTCGGGCATGACGCTAGCCACCGGGGAATGGGCCAACTACACCCACTCGGACGTTCTGCTCGCGAGGAGCGGTGTGCCCGGGTTCCTCTACCGCCGCTTCCGCAGGTGGGCCGACACCATCGCCGCACGTTCCGACCTCGAACGATGATGGGTCAACCGCTCATCGCGCATTGAGCGGGCACGTGCGAGGTCAGGCGGTCCAGCCGCCAAGACCGTGAGCGCCGCGGCCAGCAGGCGTCGCGGCGGTCACGCTTCGTTCGTCCCGGAAACTGTCAGTCGTGCATCTGCCCGGTGCTGCCGGCCGTGACGAGGGACTGCACGTCCTCGGGAAGTGACTGCTGCACCTTGTCCATGACGCCACCTTGAGTAGCCTCGTCGACAACCTCGCACACCACCCGGGCCGCGAACGCCGCCCGGGGTTCGTCGAAGCCGGACCGGCTGGATACCCGCGCGACGAACTCGTCCAGGTCGAACCGTTCGCCGGTGCCGTAACCGCTGAACACCTCGGTGCGGCGCAGGTGTTCGCCGACCTCGATCGGCAACTGTGCCGCCAGGTTCTCCGCCAAGCCCTCCGGGATGCGCTCGCCGAGTGTCTCCAGCACCGATCGGGTGGCCCGCTCGGCCTCGCCGCGGCTGGACAGCCGAGCCCGTGCCTGCACCTGCCCGATGAACTGGTCGTGTTGCATCGTGTACTCACCTCCGGATGGATGGGCTCAACAAAGGTGGTACCCACCTGGCGACGGCCTATCCACTTGCGCGGGGTGGTGTGGTCGATGGACCGACCACGTCGCCCGCCCAGGTGGCACAGGTCACCACCATCGACTGGGAAAGGGCCGCGCCGAGACCGATACGGGGACCAAGCGGACGCCCGTGACGAGCGGAACACGAGGCGGCGTTTCCCGGGAGCGTGGCACGGCCCGCCGACCTGTCCGATCAGGACGGAGGTACAGGAAGACCCGTCAGCGTTTCCGGAGACGTCGGGTCATCGCGTCGTTGAAGTCCTCGAACGAGAGTCCCGAGGCGATCAGGTCGGTGATGTCGACGACGGTGGGCTCGGCCCGGGGCTGCGCCTGACGGTCAGGGTCCACCGGAAGTCGCGCCACCCCGAGTGGCTCGGTCGCCGGCTTCCCCTCCAAGGCCGCCGGGTCGAGACTCCACGCCGCGGCGACTCGCATCACGTCGTCCTCCCTTACCGTGACCGAATCGTGCGCGGCGTCGAACGTGGCCGGCAGCCCGATCGCGAACTCGATTTCCTGGGGATCTCCCTGCCATCGCGTCACCGTGCCTGATTCGCCGAGGTACCCGAACGACCGCACCAGCCGACCGCCGACCGCGCGTGTCCACTCGTGTGACTCGGTGACCCGGTCAGTGTAGAAGAGCTGCACCTCGCGGTCGAGCGCACCGGAAAGCGCGGCGACGTCAATGTAGTCACTGGCCATCGCGACCCATCGGCCCGCCACAAGTGACCATGTGGCGCCGCCGGCGCCGGTGAGCGGAGGCGTGGCGATGACGATGTCCGCCTCCGCGTATGCCCGCTCGACGCCCTCCCGCCAGGCGCCGTTGCCCACGATACGGCCCCCGAGCGCGTCGACGACCTCTCTCGCGCCGCCGTCCCGGATCGCCAGCCAGCCCGTCTTGTATCCAAATCCCGCCATCCGCGTCGCTGTCACGGAACGAGATTAGACGCTGTTGCCGAAGCGCGGTCCCACCAGGGCTGCTCGCCCCGGTGGGACCGCTCAGCGGACCGCAGGCTAGACGCAGGCGTCCAGGACCTGTCTCGAGTAGGACACCGACCGGCCGGTGTCTCCGTTGGCGAATCTCCACGTGGTGATGGCCTGGGTCATGTAGTACGCGCAGACCGGCGTGGGGCTGTCACTGATCCGTGCGGTGCTGTATCCAGTCTTGGCCACGATCACGGGGCCCCAGTTTTCGGTGTGCGTCTCCCAGACACCCCAAGGCGCGATCGAGTACTTCCTGAGCATGTTCGCGGTCACGTTCACGGCATACACCGTTCCGGTGCATCTGGTGCTGTTGGTGGCGTGAACCTCGGAGTAGCCGGAGTACGCGTGGTAGGTCGGGGTCTGTCCGACGGCAACACAGCCACCTCGGAGCGTGGTGGTCCGGACGGTGTTGGACGCGGCGCTCTCGGAGAAGGCGTTGGCCGCGGTGACACGGAAATCGTAGGTTGTATTGAAATTCAGGAGGTTCATGGTGATCGACGTCTCGGGCGTCGGCCACGTCGCCTTGACCCACGCGCCGTTGCGGGTCACGTTGCGGAAGTAGATGAAGTACATGACGTTCGGCGATGGGCTTCGTGTCCAACTCAAGTCGACCGCGTTGAACTGGGCCCTCGCCCAGAGGTTGGACGGCGCTGCCGGCACCGGAGGCAGTGGCCGCGCGGTGGCCACATTGGTCGGTGCTGAGTCGCCGGTGATGTTTGTCGCTCGTAGTCGGAAGTCGTAGGTGACGCCGTTGGTCAGCAGTGATGCCGTGTAGGTGCAGCATGTGGTGACGGGAATGCTGATTCGGCGCCATGCCCCGCCGTTGGCGCGGTATTCGACCCAGTAGTAGACGTTGGCTGTCGGGCTGGCTGTCCAGCGCAGTGTCACTTTGCCGTCGCCGGCCTGGGCGGTGAGCCCGCTCGGCGGTTGTGGCGCCGGAGGCATCGGGCGTGCGGTGGCCACATTGGTCGGTGCTGAGTCGCCGGTGATGTTTGTCGCTCGTAGTCGGAAGTCGTAGGTGACGCCGTTGGTCAGCAGTGATGCTGTGTAGGTGCAGCATGTGGTGACGGGAATGCTGATTCGGCGCCATGCCCCGCCGTTGGCGCGGTATTCGACCCAGTAGTAGACGTTGGCTGTCGGGCTGGCTGTCCAGCGCAGTGTCACTTTGCCGTCGCCGGCCTGGGCGGTGAGCCCGCTCGGCGGCTGTGGCAGCGGCGGCATGGGCCGCGCGGTGGCGACGTTCGAGGCCGCGCTGTCACCGGAGGCGTTGGTGGCCCGAAGCCGGAACTCGTACGTCGTGCCGTTGTCCAGGAACGACATCGTGTAGCTGCAGCATGTGGTGAGCGGCAGTGGGATCCGCTGCCAGGCGCCGCCGCTGGGTCGGTGCTCGATGGCGTACCACACGCTGGGGCTGGGACTCGCGGTCCAGCGCAGCGTCACCTTGCCGTCGCCGGCCTGGGCGGTCAGTCCGCTGGGGGGCTGTGGCAGCCCGCCGAGCGAGGTCACCCGGATGGTGTCCGACGCCGGCCCCTCGCCGCCCTGGTTGGACGCCGCGACCTTGAACTCGTAGACGTGGTTGTTGACGAGCGGTCCGATGGACACGTTGGTTTTCTCGGTTGGCAGGCCGAGTTTGGTGAAGGCGGTCTGTCCGGCCGTGACGTCGCGGTAGTAGCCCCAGTAGTAGAAGTTGCCGGCCGATGGCGGATCCCAGTCCAGGTCAACACTGCCGTCCCCGGCCGCCCGTCCGGTGAGGTTGCGCGGCGCAGCCGGCGGGGCGTAGTTCGAGACCGCCTGGACCGGATCGGACAACGGTCCGGCCTGGCCGTTGGTGGCGCCCACCTTGTACTCGTACCGGTGAGCGTGGGTCAGTAGGCTAACCGTGAAGGTGCAGCAGGCTGTCACTGGCAGCCCGATCTTCGTAAACGACGTCTGACCCGCCGTCACGTCGCGCTGGTACACGTCGTACCAATGAGGACCGTTCGCCGGTTCACTCCAGTTGAGGACGATGGTGCCGTCGCTCTTCGGCGTCGCCGTCAGCCCGGTCACCTTGCCGGGCAGCGGCTTGCGCGGCGTGACCCGCACCAGATTGGTCCGTGTCGACTCGCCACCTTGCCCGATCGCCGAGACGGCGAACTCGTACTCGGAGTTGTTGTCGAGGTAGGCGGCGGTCATCGTGCAGCATTCCGCGACCGGGTAGGGCAGCTTGGTGAATTCGGTCTCTGCCTCGGTCACGTTGCGCTGGTAGACCCAGTACCAGACGTTGGGCGTCGGACTCGCCACCCACGTCAGGTCGGCCTTGCCGTCACCCGCCGTGGCGGTCAGCCCGGTTGGTGGCTGAGGCATCGGATACCGCGACGTGGCCCGGGCGGGGTCGGACGCTGGTCCTTCGCCTCCCACGTTGGTGGCCGCGACCTTGAACTCGTACTCGTGCCCGTGCGTCAGGTAGGCGGCCGTCAACGCGCAGCAATCCACGACCGGGTACGGCAGCTTGGTGAAGTCCGTCTCGCCCGCGGTGACGTCGCGCTGGTAGACCCAGTACCAGACGTTCACGGCGGGCGGCTGCCAGGTGAGCGCGATCGTGCCGTCGGTGTTCGCGGCGGCCGCCAGCCCGGTAGGAGCATCGGGTGGCTGAGTGCGTGCGGTCGCGCTGGCCACATTGGACTGTGGCCCGGTGCCCATGCTGTTGGCCGCGGCCACCCGGAACTCGTATGTGTGGCCCTCCTGCAGCCCGTGCGCGACGGCGCTCGTCCCGGTCTGCCGCTCCGTCCAGGGCGTGAAATCGGGGTCCCCGTCGGTCACGTCCCGCTGCGAGACGACGTAGTGCACGTTCGGCTGGGAGACGCCGTCCCAGCGCAGCCGGATGGTGGAGTCGGGGTTGGATGTCGCGGTCAGGTTCGTCGGTCCCTGTGCCGGCGGCTGCTCGATGTAGAGCAGCAGGTTGGGTGAACCCATCACGTCCTGCACCGCGCCCGGGGTGGCGGGCTTGAGCAGCACCTCAGCCACGTCGGCGGGGCTGTACTCGGGGTGGGCCTGCAAGAGCATGGCCGCGGCGCCGGCGACGTGCGGCGTTGCCATCGACGTCCCCGTCAGGGTTCTTGTCTCGTTGGGACCACCGATGTACGCGGACTCGATGTCCGCCCCCGGCGCGAACAGGTCCACGCAGGCACCGAAGTTGCTGGCTATCAGTGGATTGGTGTTGGTCCAGCGCTTGCCGTCCTTCGTCATCGCCGCCACCGTGATCGCTTCGGGAGCACGGGCGGGAGTCGCGCCACACGCGTCGATGTTGTTGTTGCCCGCGGCCGCGACGACCGTGATCCCCGCAGCGACTGCCTTCTTGACCGCGTTGTCGACCTGGGTCGACTGGTTTCGAGGCAACGAGGCCGGCCAGGCCAGACTCATGTTGATCACGGCGGGCTTCTGCAGGTTCGCGAGCACCCATTCGATGCCTTCCACGGCCATGCGTTGGGTACCTTGGTTCTGGCAGTCGAGGACCTTCACCGCGTGCAGGCGTACGAACTTCGCCACCCCCCAGCGGGAACCGCCGAGCGTGCCCGCCACGTGGGTACCGTGGCCGTTGCAGTCGTCGGAGTTCATGTTCTGGTCGACGGTGTTCCGGCCGGATGAGATCCGGCCGACGAAGTCGTTGTGGTCCAGCTTGATGCCGCTGTCCAGCACGTACGCGTGTACGTTGCTGGCGTCGTTCGGATAGTGGTACAGCTTGTCCAGTAACGGATCGCGCTGGTCGATGCGGTCCAGTCCCCACGATGGCTCTGGCGCGGGCCCCTGCACACCGCCACCCTCGACCGAAGTGACCTGGTCCTGCTGGACGTCGAGCACGTCGGGATGCCCGGCGAGGTCGATGGCCTGAGCCTGCGTCAGTGCCGCGGAAAACCCGTTGAGCGTCAGCGGAAACAGCCGGTCCAGCGTGCCGCCGGACTGGGCGAGCAGCTCGCGGGCGAACGCCTCGACCCCACGGCTGCGAACGGCCGCGTTGTCCTTGAACCGCACGATGTAGTAGCCCGAGACGGCGCTCGGTGTGTTGGCCAGCAGGATGACACTGGCATCGCGCTCAACGCGGGCGGTGACCGCGACCGTCGCGGAGAACGGCCCTTCACCCACGGCGTTGGCGGCGGTCACCTTGAACTCGTAGCGGTGACCGGTGACGAGCCCACCGACGTCCGCCGCCGCCGACCCCAACCGTTGCCGTTGCCGGCTGAAATGGGTCTGACCGTTGGTCACGTCACGCCGGTACACGTAGTACCCGGTCGCCCCACTGATGACGGTCCACCTGAGATGCACGACGCCAGCGGTATCGGCTGTCACCGTCACCCCGGTCGGCGCGACTGGCAGGGTCGACGGATCCGGCTGCGGCCGCGGCCAGTCCAGCTCCACGAACCGTGGCCGATACAGGCGGGCATCCGCGAAGTTGTCAGGGTTGTTGAGGCTGTTGACGTCGTACGACATGAGCAGCTTCCCAGGCCGGGCCAGGTCGGGATGCAGCCGTGCGGTGTAGACGATTTTCTCTGTTCCCGCCTGCTGCTCCGGTGCGGTCAGCAACTGGATCGGCCCGCTGAACGGGCCGGTCGGCGACGCCGCCGTGTACGCCACGAACTGCGGGTCGAAGATGGTGTTCGTGTCCTGCGTGACCACCACGTACTGACTGCCGACCTTCTGCACCGCGAACGAGTTGCCGACGCCGCTGAGTAGTCGGGCGGCAGCAGACTCGGTGGCCGACCAGCCGCTGCCGGTCCAGTACTGCCAGGCACCGCCCAGACCGCCGACCGAGGCCCGCGCGACGTGCCCGAACTTCATGCCGCCCAGCCCTTCTGAGGTGCCGTAAATGTAGGTGTAGGAGCCGTCGACAAGCACCGCCGATCCCCATTGGACGGACTTGCCCACCGGCAGGTCAACCAGTGAGGTCTGGGTCAGGCCGGGCAGCGAGAAGGTGGCCAGCGACGTGCCCATCAGCTCCATGTCAAGGCTGCCCTGCCCAAACTGGCGGAAGCGGTTGTAGAGCACTCGCAACTCGCCGGACTCCACGACGGCGTCGGCGACCCATGCCAGCTCGTCCTGCGAACTCGGCTTGACCAGCGGCTCAGGAAACGCGGCCGACCCACCCATCAACGTCGTCGTGAGCTGCACGCCTTCCTGCACGACCAGCGTGTTGTGCACCATCGGCGTGTCCGCCGGACGGCTACCGTCGGCATTGACCGAACCGAGAAACGTATCCGAGAACAACCACGCCATCCGGCCATCCGGCAGCAGCACTGACACGGTGCTGTCGCCGCCGGTCCAGTGACCGCCCGCATCGCCGTACGCGGCGAACATGGAATTCACCTGCGCCGCTGTCATCCCGCCGGCCGGCACACTCGCCGCCGCCCGCGCCCCGCTGCCGGTGATTATCACCGTGAGCGCCACGACGATCAGAAAGGTGCAAGATCCCGCAATGAAGCGACGGATCCCCGTCAGACCCCACGTTGTCATCGCCGAAGTATGAAGATCATCGGCTTCAATTCGACTTCATCTGCGACTGGGACGTTTGGTTTGGCGAAAGACGAGGGTCATCTCGTGTGTCGGCGTCGTTCTTGACTTGCTCGACTCACCCCGCGCGGGCCGACACCCACTGGCAGTGGCAGAACAGCAGGGTCGCCCTCGGCGAGACCTCGGTGAGTGTGGACAACGTGCCGATTGCCCTCCCCTCATCCCGGCTCAGCATGATCGAGAAACCCGGCCAGGGTTGCATTCCGCAGCGGTTCGCTGGAGATCCGTGTGGCTGAACTTTCGAGTGCGCTGCTCGCCGGCGATCCTGCCGTGTCGACCAGAGGCGCCCGCTGAATGCGCGACACTGCCATCAGCCCGTACCGATGGATTTGTATGTCGGGGTGGTGCAACAGTTCATGCCCGTCGAGCGTGTTGGACCGACGGGAGGTGGGAGTGGTCGAGGACTTCGGGTCGTTCGTCCGTGACCGTACGCCGGCGCTGCTGCGCTATGGCTTCGTCCTGTCGGGCAATCCCCATGATGCCGCTGATCTGGCGCAGGAGGCGCTGGCGCGGTTGGGCGAACGGTGGTCGAAGGTCAGCGCGCGGGGCGATCCGGAGGGCTACGTTCGCACGACGATGGCGCGGTTGCACATCAGTTGGTGGCGGCGGCGCCGTCGGGAGCATCCGGTGCGGGTCCTGCCGGAGCAGAGCTACGTCGAAGCTGGCATCGCCGAGGCCGAGGGTGATCTTGGTCTGTGGCGCGCGGTGACCGCCCTGCCGCCCCGGCAGCGGGCGGTGCTCATGTTGCGCTACCACGAGCAGCTCAGCGACGAGGAGATCGCCCGGTTGCTGGGGGTTTCCCGGGGAACGGTGCGCAGTCAGGCCGCCCGTGGCCTGGACAAGCTGCGCGACGTCGCCGAGTCGCAGGTTGAAGTACGGGTCAACGGGAGGTAGCCGGGCATGCGTATGAACCTGGAGGACGATCTGACCCGTACGTTCCGGGCTGCCGGCCTGGCCGCTCCGGACTCCGAGGCGGGTTTCTCGGCGGCGCTGGCCGCCCGCCGGCGCCGACGTGCCCGGACCAGGATGGCCGCAGTGACCGCCGCGTTCACGGCGGTGGTCGCGGTTACGGCCGGGGTGGCCGCCTTCGGCCTGCCCATCGCCCAGCAGCCGGACCTGGCGCAGCCACTCGACGCGGCGCCGCTGCCGACCGGATCATTGCCCACCGTCGACCTGTCCGTGGCCAAGCCGTACCGCGACCTGTGGCCGGATGCGCTCGTCGAGCTGCCTCTCCGGTTGCCGGACGGGCGGCGGTACTCGGTCGAGGCGGCATTGGGCGGCGACGCTTACCTCGTAGTGCCGCGGGACGAGCGGGGTCCTTTCCTGCCGGTGGTGCTCAACGCCCGGACCGGTGCGGCGCGGGAGCTGGCAACGGCTCCGGCGTCCGGCTATACCGCGTACGACCAGGCGGGCATCTACCTAACCGAGCATCACATCGTGTGGGTCGTGGCGGCGCAGGAAACGGGCGGCGTCAGGTACCGCGAGGTTTGGAGTGCGGCCAGGGACGGCGGCGCGGCCGTGCGCCGGGCGAGGTTCGGCCCGGACGACATGCGGGTGGCGGTCGCCGAGGTCGGCGGAGTCTTCTACGCCAGTACCCAGCCCGATGCGGGGGTCGGGGCGGTCTACCGGATTCCGGATGGCGGCGAACCGCAGAAGGTGGCCGGCAGTGAGGGGTACGCCCTGCGGTACGGGCCGTGGGCCGTGCGTCGCTCGGTGCGGAAGGTGGAATTGAAGGAGTTGGATCGGGCGGCGGCGCCGGTGGAGCCTCCCGAGTTCTGGAACGTGGCCACCGGTGAGCGCCTTGTGCCGCGCGCCCTGGACGGGGTCACCATGATGGGGTGCACTCCGCGCGTTTGCGTCGGGCAAGCCGCAGGGAGCCTGGTGAGCTATGGCACCGACGGGAGCCGACCGCTGCGGGCGACCGGCGTCGCGGTGGACTCAGCCCTCATGTACAGCGTGTACTTCGACAGCACCGGCCGATTCATCCAGCTCCGGCTCAAGTCCGGCGTTTACCTGTGGGACCGGAAGACCAACACTGCCGGTACGCAGCAGGACGGGTCCTCTGGGGACGGCGATGTGATCGACGTGGGGCAGCTCGGCGGCAAGCAGCACCTACTCGTTTTAAGTCGCATCCGCTGAGCCCAGCACGCAGAACGTGAGTACTGGATAGATCTCGCAACGCCGCCACGGCACCTGCCCTGATAGACCAATCGTCGTACCGGGTCTTGTGCCGCATTCCTAGCGAATTCTGAGCGATACAACCGTCGAATTTTCATATCGCCAGGCAGCAAACAGCAAAGCGACTCAGGGGATGATTGCGTGTTCAACAATAGACGATCACCAATCTCTCTGTTGTCGGCGCGGACCGTGTTGTCATCTGACAGCGATAGTGTGCGCCGCAGGGTGGCGGGGCTGGACGCGATCCGCGGCCTTGCCGCTCTGTACGTGGTGGTGAGCCATTGTAGGTTGCTGACATTTCCTGGGTACCCGGCCAACACCGGACCGGGATGGCACAACTGGCTGCTGCATGGCCGCCTCGCGGTGGTCGTTTTCATCGCGCTGTCAGGGTTCTCCTTGGCCATCGCACCGGCTCGCGGCGGATGGCAACTATGCGGCACGCTGCGATTCGCCCGGCGCCGCGCCTGGCGAATCCTGCCCCCATACTGGGCGGCCCTGGTGTTCAGCCTCGCGATCGCCGCGACCATAACGCCCTTGCCGCTCACCGACCCGCCAACCATCCGCTCGGTCGTCGTCTACGGCCTGCTGATGCAGGACATCGTCGTCGCGCCGGTGCCCAACGGTGCCTTCTGGTCGATCGCGGTGGAGGCAGGACTGTACTTCGCGTTCCCGCTCCTACTGCTGATGCGCCGCCGAGCGGGCGCGGCGGCGACACTTGCCGCCATCACCGTGCCGGTAATCGCGGCTGGCCTGCTGCACCCTCGCATATCCGCAGCGGAGAAAGCGACGGGGTTCACCCTGGAACTCGCGCCGCTGTTCACCTTCGGCCTGATCGCAGCCGGAATCTTCACCGCCAACGACCGGGTCCGCCGGTGGCCGTGGCATTGGCTCGCCGCGCTCGCCGCCACACCCGTGATACTGCTGATAAGCGTCAAAGGATCCGTGTGGACGGTTACGCACTACTACTGGATCGACCTCGCGATCGGCCCCGCGATAGCCATGCTGCTGGCCGCCGTGGCCAGCCAGCGATCGTCCGCGCTGATGCGGCTCCTGGACAACCGTCCCATGCGAAGTCTCGGCAGCATCTCCTTCAGCCTCTACCTGATCCACCTTCCAATCGTCTCGATAATCAGCCGCCGGCTGGTGGCGCCACATGTCACACCGGGCATGCCGGCCTTCTGGACCACCCTGATGCTGGCGGTGCCGGTCTGCGCGCTGACAGCCTGGTGGTTCGCGGCCGTCTTCGAGAAACCGTTCCAGCGGCACCGCACCTGGGCCTCGTTGAAGGTAGCCGCGTGTGTCCGGTGGGAACGGTGTCATCGAATGTTTCACCGTCGGTAGGAGGCGACCGGGCCTGACCGAGATCGGCGTCCGTTGGTACGACCACGGCCCGTTGACGGACCTGGCCGACCCGCGATAAGCGCAGGCAGCGCGCCTGCGGCCTACCCGGGCCGGCCAAATTGTTGGCGTGGTCAGTAGCCAGGCGCCCAGAGCGCCCAGCCGCCGGTTACCTGGTAGCAGGAGTAGTAGTTCCAGAGCGTGCCGACTCCCCGCTGGCCGAAGGCGTGGCAGGACTCCGCGCTGGGGTAGACGCCGACCACGCCGGCGCTTGCCGGTGACGCGGCGGCACCACCGAAGGCGGCGGCGATCGCGGCCACAACCGCCAGCCTGTACAGCGCTCGCTTCATCGCTTCTCCCATCCATGTGTTCGCATCGATCGAAACGTTTAAGGAAGTTTACAGATGGGTCGGCGACGCGGGGAGCGAAGTGCGTAAATGCGCACCTGCGACGCGTTTGACCGAGGCGACGGGTGCGGCGTGTACGGCGGTCAGCCACTCCAGCGCCGCCTCCCACACGGTCGGTCAGGGCCGCCTGGAGGGTCATGCCCACCGTGCTGTAGCGGCCGTCGAGCACCGCGCCGCCGGCCCAGCGGGACGTGGGCAGGGCACGGCCGTCCCGGTCGGCGATCGGGCGGTGGTCCACCGTCGTCCAGTAGCGGGGCCGAGCCGTGGTGCCGGGAGCCGGGCGTGAACCAGGCCAGCGCGAGGCTGCGCAACCTGGTGTACGTCTGAGTGACCAATGTGGAGTTCGTGGTCTGCCGCAGCGCCAGGTTGGTGAAGACCTTGCCGCGGTTGGCGGCGCGGTCCAGGAGCGTCAGGCAACCGGTTAACGAATGGCTGGTGTCCGGGCCGGCCGCCGCAAGTTACACGCAGGCGGCGACGGCCTTCGACCGTCAACGGCGTATTGGCGTGACTCATGCGCCGATCGCGTATGACCGGGCGATGAGGTCGGCCATCGCCCTCTGGAAATCGTCGCGTCGCCGCTGGCTCCATCCCGCCGTCAGCTCGGCGAAGATCTCCTCCTGCCATGCGTGGGCCTGCCTCAGCGCGGTGAGCCCGGCGGACGTGACGGAGACTTCGCGTCTGCGGCCATCCGACGGTGCCGTAGTCACCGTCAGGTAGCCGGCGTCGACCGCGCTTTTGACCAGACGCGACGCACCGCTCTGGTCGATGCCGATCTCGTCAGCGACAGCGTTCACCGTCGCGGACTCCTCACGGCCGACCAGAGTGGCGACTGCCTCGGTCGCCAGCATGAGCCGCCCCTGCTCCGCGACAGAACCGTCCGCCGTGGTCGCACGACGCGACCAATGCCGCACGAAGCCGAACAGGAGCTGCCCCGGCCCCGCCGTACTCATTCGGTCGCGGCCATCTCGCGGCAGATGTAGGCCAGCTCCAGCGCTGATCTCAGATCCGGCAGCCGCAGCGCGGCCGTGACCTTCGCGCCCGCGACGCGGAACACCGTCGCCACACGAGTGGGAGTCTGGTTGTCAGGCCAAGTCGCGTCTTCCTCCACCACCATGAGCCGCTCGCTCACCGGATGCCACGAGCGCGGCACGAGCCGGATCCCCGAACGATCCACCCAGTCCGCGAACTGACCCGGCGTGATCGGACCCGCGCCCTTCGGGCCGAGGACGACGACGGGATCACCGACTGCCGCCGCCGAACGGGAGAGATCACCAGCGTTCACGCTGGCATGCCACTCGTTGATGGCATCTTCCAGTTTCGATTCCATGAACCGAAGTGTATGCGAAACGCATACTTATCGGTTTCGTGCGATCTCGACGGCGATCCTCCCGACTCCGCCTTCGGGACTCAGCCGCCTTCGGCGGTGTTGCCGGTGACGACAACCTCGTCCTCGCGAAGTTCATGGCCCGCCTCGCAGTGCAGCGAGATCCGGACAGCGGCATCGCAGCCGGCATGTGTCATGGCGACGCTGCCGCGATCATCAGGCAGATGGGTCTCGCCCCAACTGAGCAGGCCGAGCACGATCGGGGACAGTTCCCGACCGCGGTCTGTCAGGACGTACTCGTGCCGCGTCCGTTGCCCGGGCTCGCGGTAAGGCCGCTTGGCCAGCACGCCGATGGCGACGAGTTCTCGCAGGCGCTGCGCGGCGACCGCCTCGGTGACGCCGACCCGTTTCACCAGGGGGTCAAACCGGGATACGCCGTAGAACACCTCACGCAGGAGCAGGATCGCAGGGCGGTTGGCCAGCGCGTGGAGGGCGCGGTCGATCGGGCAGTGGTCGCCGAGCGGAACATCACCGCGGTCGGCCAGTCGTCCCGCCAACTGCAACACCATGTTTCTCACCCTACACCTGACTTGCCTTGTCGAAAGTCAGGCCCTACGGTCTGGCTATGCCATCCCAAAGCCAGCATCCCCGGGCGATGACCGCCATCCTCACCGGCGCGACCTTCCTGGCAGGCCTCGATCTGTTCATCGTGAACGTCGCCTTCGACGAGATCGGTCGCGACTTCGCCGGCGCCGGGAGTGCGCCGGCCCTCGCCGAGCTGAGCTGGGTGCTCAACGCCTACACCGTCGTTTTCGCCGCGTTGCTCGTGCCGCTCGGGCAGCTCAGCGACCGGTATGGCCGCAAGCTGGGGTTCGTCGCCGGGCTCGCGGTCTTCACCGGGGCCAGCCTCGCCTGCGGCTTCGCCGACAATGTGTGGTCGCTGGTCGCGTTCCGCGTCGTGCAGGGCGCCGGAGCGGCGGCGATGACCCCGGCGAGCCTCGGCCTGCTCCTGGCGGCTCTCCCACCGCAGCGCCGCGCCGCTGGCGCCCGGTTGTGGGCGCTGACCAGCGCGCTGGCCGCGGCGCTGGGCCCCGCGGTGGGTGGCGGGCTGGTCGAGCTGTCGTGGCGGTGGGCGTTCTGGATCAATGTTCCGGTGGGACTGCTGCTCGTTCTTGTCGCGGTCCGCTATGTCCCTGAGGTCCGGCACAATCTCACCGCGTCGCGGCCGGACCTGCTCGGCGCCGGCCTTCTGGTGCTCGCGGTCGGTGTCCTCGTCCTCGGCCTGGTCCAGGCGAACGACTGGGGGTGGTCGTCCGCACAGGTCGTCGGCTGCTTCGTCGCCGCGGCGGCGGCGATCGCCGCCTTCGCCGCCAGGAGCGCCCGCCATCGCTCCCCGGTCATCGAGCCGACCTTGCTCCGGGTCCGGTCGTTCACCTGGGCGAACGTTGCCACCCTCGCCTTCTCCGCCGGCTTTGGCGCCGCGCTGCTGCTGTCGATCCTCTGGCTCCAGCAGGCCTGGGGCTACTCCGCTCTCCACGCGGGCTTGGCGATCGCGGTCGGCCCGCTGTGTGTACCGATCACGTCGATACTCGCCGCACGGCTGCTGCCCCGGGTCAGCCCGTCCCGTCTGATCGCGCTGGGCAGCCTAGCGGTCACGGCCGCCGCAGCCGTGCAGGCGAGCACGCTGAACGCCACGCCCGCGTACCTGACGTCCTTCCTGGCACCGTGGCTGCTTGTCGGTGTCGGTGTCGGTCTCGCCATGCCGAACCAGGTCGCCGCGGCGACCGCCACCCTGCCCCCGGCACACGCCTCGGCCGGCAGCGGTGTCGTCAGCACATCCCGCCAGATCGGGTTCGCGCTCGGCGTGGCCATTCTGGCCGGCATCCTCGGCACCGGCGCGGCGAACATCGGAACCGCCCGGGCCGCATGGCTCTTCGTGGCAGCCACCGGCATCCTGGCCGCGGCCGCCGCACTCACCATGGAGACCAGCGGACGATCGGCCCGCGGTGGCACTGACCCCGGGCCGCCTTCCCCCGAGCAGCCGGCCTCTCCCAGCCAACCCACGTCGAGGGAATCCTCATGACCATCACTGGCGAGCCAGCGCTGGGCACGCCAGTCCCGCCTTCAGGTCGTCTGGCCCGCCGGCAGCGAGCCCGACCGGCACCAGCCCCGCCATGGCGCCCGGCGCGAGGCTGGGATTAGCTAGGCGGCAGGTCGCGGTCGTGGGTTGCCCGGCGAGGGTTTCAGCTGTTGGGTGGTGCGGAGTAGACCGCTGAGGTGTACTGGCCGACGGCGTGTTCGTGCAGGTGGGTGGCGAGGTCGGCTTCGCTGATCATGCCGACGATGCGTTGGTCGTCGTCAAGTACGGGTAGCCGCCGGATCGTGTTTTGTTCCATCAGGGCGAGGACGTCGTTGATGTCGGCTTGGGCATCGACCGAGATGGGGATCCCCTGCGCCAGTTCGCCCACGGTCATCGCCTGCGGGTCGCGGCCCTCGGCGATGCACCTGACCACGATGTCCCGGTCGGTGATGATGCCGTTCAGGCGTTCGTCGTCGCAGATCGGCAGGGACCCGATGTGCATGTCGCGCATCTTGCGTGCCGCCTCGGCGATTGTCTGCGGCGCCGCGATGCATTCGGCGCCCACGTGCATGATGTCGCGTGCGTTGGTCATCTCATCCCTCGCTCTCGGCGGCTCTTTCCGGGCCAGGCCGCCTGGCCCCCGCGCTCACGGCGGCATCCGACACGGGTCGTATGCCCCAAGCTGCCGGCCAGTAACACGTGCGGCGGGGGCAGGTCGCGGCGGCGGCGATCATCCGGCCGCTGGGCGCGGGGCCGGCTGACCGATGCGGAGGTGCGGTTGTCGGGCGGTACGGCCGCGGTGAGGTCGCTGTTGAGGACCCGTGAGGCGATGCTCTTGGCGACTTCGGGCTACTCGGGCGGGTTTCCGTCGGGCACCGCCTCGAGCGTGTGCTGGTCGGTGCGATCGATCCGGGTGTGGAAGGGGCGGCTGATCCGGTCGAGCAGGCTGCCCAGCCAGGTGGTGTCCGGTCCGGTGGTCGCGCGTAGCCGCATGCGCTGGGCCTGGAGCGGAATCATGGTCAGCCGCGCCAGGCGACCGCTGTCCGGATCGATCGACGGCAGGTACATCACGTGCAGGTCGGAGCGGTACTGCTCGTGGCCGCCGATGCCCTCGTAGTCGTCGATGAAGTCACCGCACCCGTACAGGATGAGCTTGCCGTGGTAGATCTCGATCGGCCGGGGATGGTGGGAGGAGTGTCCATGTACGACGTCCACGCCCCTCTCCACGAGGTCGTGCGCGAACCGGACCTGTTCGTCATCGACGTGGTAGCCCCAGTTGGGTCGCCAGTGGACGGTGAAGACTACGACGTCGCCGCGGCGCTTGACACGCTGTACCTGAGCGCCGACCTCCGCGGCGGTGCGGCTGGACAAGTCGGGCAGCAGGCGGACGCCGGCACGGTCACCGGTCGCGGCCCAGCCCGAGGGGATGCCGCTGTCGCGGGTACCGGCGGCGAAGACCACGACCCGACGGCCGCCGTCGACCGGGACCACGGCGGGCTGCTGCGCGCTGGAGGCGTCCGGCCCGGCGCCGGCGGTCTGGATGCCCACGGCGGAAAGGCCGTCGAGGGTGTCCGCGAGGCCTTGCGTACCGAAGTCCAGCACGTGATTGTTGGCAAGGCTCACCACGCTCGGCCGCGCGGCGGTGAGACAGGCGATGTTGGCGGGGTGCATGCGGTAGTGGATGCCCTTGCCAGGTGCGGGCACGCCGCGATCAGTGACGCTGGTCTCCAGATTGATGATCCGGGCGTCGGGCCGAAACTGTTCCAGCCGCGGGAGGGTGTCACCCCAGGGCCATGACGGTGGGACCGGCCGGGGGATCGGGCCGTGCGCCGATTCCGCCAGCGCGACGTACTCGTGGGCGTCGCGCACGTATCCCTCCCACAGCGCCCGATCACCGGGGTGCGGCAGGATCTGGTCGACGCCACGACCCGTCATCACGTCGCCGCACAAGAACAACATCATCGGGGTACAGGTATGCCCAGCGGCCCGCGGCTCAGCGGTCGGCGTTCAGGTCGCACAGTGTCGTAGCCATGGCAGGCGACTACCCAGCCGGAGGACGCCTACACGTTCCCTTGGCCATTCGAGGACGGCGTGGGCGGGCGACGGCCTGCGGGCTGCTGGACCGCTACGGGCGGGTTTCGCCGACGCCCGCGGCTTCTACGTCACCAGCTCGTGAGTTGCCGCTGTCTGGGGTTGATCACGCCTGCCGGGTTCGCGCGTGGCTCATCGCCCACTCGAGCGCGTGGTCGGCAACCTGCTCCCAGCCGGGCAGGCCACAGGTGAAGTGTGGGCGGTCGGGAAACTCGTAGGTCTCGGTCGTCGCTTCGGAGTTGCGGTACTTCTTCGCGTTCGAGCGGTTCACCGAGGGCGGCATCAGGTGGTCTTTGCCGCCCATGATGAACAACAGCGGCGCGCGGTCGTCCAGGTCGTAGTCGATCCAGGTCTCCTGGTGGCCCGGCTTCCAGTTGGCTATCAGACCGTAGGCCCACACCCAGTTGCCGGGCGCCGGGATGTGGAAGCGGTCGTACGCCGCGTCGGACTCCTCCCGGCTGCGCGTGTTGGCGAACACATAGTGGAACTGCTCCTTGGTGAAGCCCACCGCGCGGTGCCGGGTGGCCGGCTTCGAAAGGAACGGGAACAAGGACTTGATCTGGGACGGCGGGTTCACCCGCACGCCCTCGGGCGGCGCCGAGTCGATCACCACCGCGGCGGCGCCCAACCCGCGGTTGACCAGGATTTGGGTCAGAGTCCCGCCGAAGGAGTGGCCAATGATGATCGGTGGACGGTCCAGGCTCTCGACCACCTCGCTGAGGTGGTCGACCGTTGCGGGGACGGACGCCTCGGCGATGACCTCGGGCTTTTCGCGCAGCGCCTCGACCTCGATCTCGAATCCCGGGTACGTCGGCACGACGACGTCATGCCCCTTCGCCCGGTAGTACTCCACCCAGGGATTCCAGCTTCGGGCGGTCATCCAAAGCCCGTGGATCAGCACGATCGGCGGGACATTGGTCGTCGGCTCGCTCATGGCGCTCCTTCCGATGGGGCACCAACAATCGTCGCAACCCGCGAACCGCGGTCGCCTCACCCCGCGGGGATGAAGTCGCGGCCCGCCGCCGCTGCCGCGGATGTGTCGACCTTTTAGGGCGTCGGGTCTGGCGCCGTTTCTGGCGACGACTGCGTGGACCGCTGAGGGTTTCGGACCTCTGCGACCGCGTCGGCAAGGGCTTCCACTCCGTCTGTGATGGCGCGTTCGGTGAGGGTGGCGTAGCCGAAGATCAGCCCGCCTGGTCCGGCGAGGTTCAGTCGGTACCGGGAGACACCTTGCACGACCAGTCCGTGCCGGGCGGCGGCGGCCACGACCGCGGCCTCGTCGAGGTCGTGCGGGAGCCAGGCCACGACGTGCTGGCCCGCCGCGACTCCGACCGGTTCCAGTTCGGGCAGCCGAGTGCGCAGTGCGGCCAGGAGTGCGTCGCGGCGGCGGCGGTAGACCGGGCGCATGCGCCGTAGGTGCCGGTCGAACTCGCCGCGGGTGAGGAAGTCGGCGAAGGTCAGTTGGTCGATGACGGGAGAGCCGCGGTCGGCCAGTACCTTGGCCGCCGTGATCTCGTCGACCAGGTGTGGCGGCGCCAGCAGCCAGCCGAGGCGCAGCCCTGGCGCCAGGGTCTTGCTCGCTGTGCCGCAGTACACGACGGTGTCGGGGGCCAGCCCCTGCATGGCGCCGACGGGCGAGCGGTCGTACCGGTACTCCGCGTCGTAGTCGTCCTCGATCACCACGGCGCGGCGGCGCTGCGCCCAGCCGATCACCCGGGAACGCGCGGTGGCCGAAAGGACCCCGCCGGTGGGCCACTGGTGCGAGGGCGTCAGTACGACGGCGTCGGCGTCGGTATGTTCCAGTTCCTCGACGAGAATGCCGTCCGGCCCGACCGGGACGCCGATCACGTCCAGGCCGGCGGCGGCCGCGACGAGGCGGGCGTCGTCGTCCGGGGAGGGATCCTCGACGGCCAGCCGGCGGGCGCCCCGCGCCGCGAGCACCTGGAGCAGTAGCGAGACGCCCTGGCCGTAACCACTGCAGATCACGACGTTCTCCGGGCGGGCGGACGTGCCGCGGACGCGGTTGAGGTAGTCGGTCAGGGCTGCGTGCAGTTCGGGCACGCCACGCCCGTCGAGGTAGGCGAAGCGTTCGTTCGGTGTGGTGGTGAGGACCGTGCGCACCGAACGCAGCCAGGCGGCCCGGGGGAACGACGACACGTCGGTGCGGCCGTACCCGAAGTCGATCCGGGCCGCCGGCCGATCCCCGCCGCGGCGACCCGGCGGCGCCGGAACCGGCTCGACCGCGACCTGCGTGTAGCCGCCCGCTCGACTGGTGAGGTAGCCCTCGGCGACGAGTTGCTGGTAGGCCTCGACCACGACGCCGCGTGACACTCCCAGATCGGCTGCGATCGTGCGGGTCGGCGGCAGGGACGTCCCGAGACGCAGCCGGCCGGCCCGGATGCTGCCCCGGATCGAGGCGGCGATCTGCCGGTGCAGCGGTTCGGGCGCGGACCGGTCCACATCGATGAGCAGGTCCTCCGCCGTACTCGAATTGGTCCTGATTTGGCCCATGCAATCGGACCTTACCGGGTGTACCGATTTCCGTCAGGCTCAGACATATGACGACAGCGACCAGCCCTCGCCTCGACGGCCGCCTCCTCACCCCGGGCGACCCGGGTTACGACGCGGCCCGCACTGTCTGGAACGCCATGATTGACCGTCGCCCCCGGATGATCGTGCGGGCCGCGAGCGTCGCCGACGTGGTAGCCGCGGTGCGCCTCGCCCGCGAACTCGACCTGGAGATCGGGGTACGCTGCGGCGGGCACAACGTCGCCGGCCTCGCTGTCCCCGCGGACGGCCTGATGATCGACCTGACCCCGTTGAACGACGTTCGGGTCGACCCGATCCGGCGGCGCGCCCGGGTCCAAGGCGGCGCGCTGCTCGGCGCACTCGACCGGGCGTCGCAACCGTACGGCCTCGCCACGACCGCGGGCAACGTCTCGCACACCGGGGTCGGCGGCCTGACCCTCGGCGGCGGCATGGGCTGGCTCGCCCGCCAACACGGTTTGGCCTGCGACAACGTCGCCTCCTACACGATGGTCACCGCCGACGGGGAGGTCGTGACCGCGAGCCGGACCGAGAACCTCGACCTGTTCTGGGGTCTGCGCGGTGGTGGCGGCAACTTCGGCATCGTCACCGACTTCGACTTCCAACTGCACCACACCGGAACGCAGACCCTGGTCGCCGAGTTCGACTTCCGTGCCGAGGACGCCGTGCCGGTGCTCGAAGGCTGGCGGGACCTCAACGCCGTCGCGCCGCGGCAGGCGACCTTCACCGCCGATGTCCGCAGCACGGCCAGCGGCCCCATCGCCACCGTCGGCTTCGTATGGGTCGGCGACCCGGCACAGGGTCACCGGTTGGTGCCGGCGATGCGCGCGCTCGGGCGCCCGGTCGCCGAGCGGGTCACCACCCCGTCATACCTCGAACTCCAGCAACGCGACGACACCACCGGCGGCCACGCCTACCGCCGGTACTCCAGCGCGCACTACCTGCGGCAGTTCCCCACCGCCGCGATCGAGGCGTTCCTGCTGCGCGGCGCGACAGACCTGCACGGCGGTACCCAACTGCCCGGCGTCGGCCTGCAGGCGTACGGCGGCGCGATCGCCGACGTCGCGGACGCTGACGCCGCGTTCAGTCACCGCGGCACCACGTTCGAGTTTGGCGCCGGCTCCCGCTGGACCGAGCCATCCGAAGACGACGCCCGGATGGCAGCGGCTCGCAGGGCCGGATCGGCGCTCGACCCGTACGCCGACGGCGTCTACGTCAACTCGCTCGCTGGCGACGAGGGGCAACGCGGGGTACGCCGTGCGTACCCGGCCGCCAAGCTCGCCAGGCTGACCGCCCTCAAGACCGTCTGGGATCCGCAGAACGTTTTCCACCTCAACCACAACATCCGGCCCAGCCACGCCTGAGCTGGCACCGAGACAGATGGAAAGGACGCTCATGACCTCCACCGCTCCCACCGACCAGCTCAGCACGCGCAGCCAGCAGCGCCGCCGGCTGTTCCTGCCGGGCCTGGCCGCAGCGGCTGCCGCCGCCGTCACCGTGACGGCCGTCGCGGCCATCGCCATGGCCGTCGGCGTCGATTTCGAGCTGCCCGACGGCGGCGAGTCGATTCCGCTGTTCGGCTTCACACAGCTCACGTTCACCTTCAGCGTCGTGGGCATCCTTATCGCCCTGGCGATCCGCCGTTGGGCGTCCCAACCGGCACGCATCTGGATCCGCACCGCGGTGGCACTCACCGCGCTGTCGCTCGTACCACCGTTTTTGGTCGATGCCAATCTCGCCACCGAGTGCACGCTCGTGCTAGCACACCTGATCGCCGCCGCGATCGTGATCCCTGTCATCGCCCGTCGGTTGGCTGCCTGACGATCGTTCGCCGCGGCACACGGGCGTGAGTGTGGAGCGAGGCCGGCAGCCCTCCCACCACGCCCGCCCAGCCGGCCGACGGTCACCCGCGCCGGCGAAGCGGGGCCAAGGTTAGCGGCCACTAGCGAAGGCGGCGGATCAACATGAGAGCGAGGTCGTCATCGACTCTCACGGACGCTGCGGGCTCAACGTTGGCGCCGCGATAGGCCACACCTCGCCCGTCTGGCAGGTATCCACGGCGCAGGTACATCAAGTGGGCCGCGGCGTAGTCGGCGTACAGGCCGACTCCGATACCGGCGGTGTCACTTCTGGTCGCGATGAGACCCTCGGCCGCGTCCATGAGGGTCGAAGCGATTCCTCGACGTCGAAACTGAGGCAGCACGTTGAGGTCGACGATCTCCGGAACGCCAGCGGCGCGGAACGGTGCATAGTCGCTGGTCCAGCGTACGGTCAGGTAGCCGGCGAATCCGCCGTCCCACCATGAGACGAAGGCGGCCCGCGTCCCGGCCTGCTGGCCGCGCGGGCCCTGATCCGCCGTTCGGTCGGCTGGCGGCGACGTCGTA
Source organism: Phytohabitans kaempferiae (assembly GCF_042433955.1). Classification (NCBI taxonomy): domain Bacteria; kingdom Bacillati; phylum Actinomycetota; class Actinomycetes; order Micromonosporales; family Micromonosporaceae; genus Phytohabitans; species Phytohabitans kaempferiae. Next base: position 31,998 of record NZ_JBHLUH010000006.1, read on the forward strand.
GGTAATGCGCTTGTCGGCTGGGCCGGCAGAGCGGCAATACGAAGCGATCGCTGGCGGCGGCATGAGCCTGGGCTTTGCGGTCAGCACCGCGCGCGGAGTGCGGCATGAGCGGGTGTCTCGCATGGCGCTGGGCGCGATGCGGTGCAATGCGACGACCGTTCACGGGTCCACATCCCGGAAGTCGACGATTCGCAGCGGCCCCTACGGTGGCGTAGGCGGCCGAGAGGTTCGGTCTCGGCAAGGACCTTCGACCGCGGCGCTATTGTCGACCGCACGGAGGCGACATGACGAAGATCGCGATCATCGGCGATGTCGGCGGGTGCGTCGTGCAGTTGGCGGAGGCGATCGGGCCGATAGTCGAGGACCCGGACGCGCTGGTGATCCAGGTTGGTGACCTGATCGACCGAGGCCCCGACAGCTCGGGGGTGCTGGCGCTCGTTCGGCAGCGGTTGGACGCCGGCGGGTGCGGCTGGATCCAATTGATCGGCAACCACGAGTCGCAGTACCTCGGCGGCGAGCCGTTCTGGCCGCAGAAACTCGCCCCCGCCGACGTCGAACTGCTGCAGACGTGGTGGATGAAGGAGTGGCTGCGGGTGGCCGCCGCAGTACGTACCGCGGACGGGGAGGAGCTTCTGATCACCCACGCCGGTCTGGGCGTGGAAGCGTGGCGGGCTTTGGGTGCACCAGTGACCGCGGGCACCGCCGCGGACCTGCTCAACACCAGGCCGGAGGAGCTGCTCTGGCATGATCGCGGACCGCTGTGGGCCGAGGCCGGCCCGGAGGTCTACCAGTCCTGGCTACAGGCTGAAGAACCCGTTCCTTTCGGCCAGATCCACGGCCACTCGACCATCGTGAGCTACCGGCGGCAGACTTGGTTGTGCGGCGAACGGATCCGTCAGCGCTCGACCGTCGACTGGACCGCCCGATACACCGTCACCCGCATCGGCGGCTGCCGCTTCATCGGCGTCGATCCCAAACACGGCACGACCGGCGCGCCGACCTGGTCTCCGCTCATCTTGCACGGTGCCACACTCCTGAGCTGATCGGCACACTGACTGTCGAGTCCTCACGCATTGTCCGACGATGTTGGTATGTGCGCCCCGCTGATCGTCGCTGGACCACCGTTGGAGGGTAGTTGTGGCTGAGGTGGCGCTGCGGCCGATCGACGACTCCGACCTCGATGCCTTGTTCGAACAGATGCGGGATCCCGAGTCTGTGCGCATGGCCGCCTTCACGGCCGAAAATCCCGATGACCGCACCGCGTTCGATGTCCACATGGCGAAGGTCCGGACGTCGCCGGAGGTGACCACCCGGGCGGTCACCGTCGATGGACGGCTGGTCGGCAGCATCGCCAGCTTCGTGGTTGATGGCGATACCGAGGTCACCTACTGGATCGACAGGTCCTTCTGGGGGCAAGGCATCGCCGGCCGAGCGCTCGCCCTGCTCCTGGAGTCGGTTCGCGTGCGGCCCGTCTTCGCCCGCGCCGCGAGTGACAATGTGAGATCGCTCAAGGTGCTGCAGAGGGCGGGATTCGCGATCGTGGGCACGGAGATCTCGTTCGCCAGTGGACGACGTATGGAGATCGAGGAAACGATCCTGCGCCTCGACGAGCCCGCGAAGACCGCCCTCTCCGATGTGGCAAGCGGAGTGCGGCAGCCTTAAGGCCAGCACCTGCGAGCCGTTGCCGAGTTCGTAGGCGGCCTCGGCCACACTCACGCCAATCAGGCGTCTGGCGTGAACGGTCCCGTTCATGACTCGACCGTCGACGAGATAAGCCTGCACCACGTCAAACAACTCGGCCGGCTCCAGCCGCTGGCGAGTCAGCCTGGCCCACCCGGCTTCGGCCGCGGCGACCGCGATCGCGACGGCCCCGACAACGGCCTCCGGATGTGCGTGGGTCACCTGCGCTGAACGCATGGCCTCCAGCGCGGCGGTGCGGCTGTCGCCGGCGTGGAAGGCACCGAGCGGAGCCACCCGCATCGCCGCGCCGTTGCCCATCGATCCCTGCCCGTCGAATGCCGCCGCGGCGGCCTCTCGCCAGGGTATGCCTTGACGGATCTGACGAAGCAGGACGACGGCACCACCGCCATAGCCGCGGTAGGGCTCGAAGCTTTCCGCGAACCGCGCGCCAGACGGTCCTGATCGATACCGCCGTGCTGGCGCAACTCCTCGACGATCGAGCAGGCCATCTCGGTATCGTCGGTCCACGGCCACGGCGCGCTCGGCAAGCGCCCGCCCAAAAGCGCAGCGAAATCAGATCCGGGAACGAAGAACTGGGCGCCCAACGCGTCGCCCACCGACAGCCCCTCCAAGCTGTCGTAACACAGGTCCAGCATGGTCATGTTCCAAGTGATCCTGCCAGACCCGACACGCGCCCGGAAGCCCGCAACGACAAACCAGGTCCCGCGACGTACCTCTCGGCAGCATCGGGTGTAGCTGATTAGCCGGCCTCCTCGTGCTGTTCGAGCCACTGCTGTACCGCCGCAACATCAGCATCGGTCAGGCCCAGGTACGGGTCGACGCGGTGCAGCAGCGCCGGTTGCACGTGGTGCGCGGCGACCAGGAATTCCTCGACCTCGTCGGTCCAGAGGAACGGATAGGCGCCGGGCGCCGGCGCCGTTCCAGGAGGCGAAGTGGCCGCGTCGAAGCCAACTGAGCGGTCGGTGAGCCGTCCCGTTTCCCCGGCGGCGTGGCGAGCGGTGACACCATGGCGGGCGTGTCCTCTCCCCACGACGACGTCCTGCTGATCCGTGACCTGATGAAGGCATTCGCAGCCGCCGCTCACCCTGCTCGTACAGGCCATACAGATCATCGAGCAGCGTTCTCCCGCAAACCCGCAACCGATCGCCGAGCAAGCGGGCACGCAAGGACGGCACCGATTGATCCTTTTGCTCGACACCGTCACCTCCCCACCCGTGTCGCGCCCGCCTAATAGGCTCTGGCGCGTGGATGAGACCTCGACGGTGTACCAGGTGGCAGCGGACCGGTTCGTGACGGCCGAGGTGGGCACGCGGAGTGCGGCGGCGGAGGCGTTGATCGCGCTGGCCGCGGCCGATCCGGAGTTGCGTCAACCGGTCGCGGACACGCTGTGCGCGTGGTTGCGTACGCCGCCCGCTGACGCGGCCGGGGAGTGTCGCGTGGTGCTGCGCTTGCTGACCGACCGGTTGCGTACGACTGGCGGCGGGTGGGAAGGCGTCAGCATTGACCTGTCGGGTGCGACGCTTGTCGATGTCGATTTCCGTGGTTGCCGGCTCGGCGGCGCCGGGTTCGCCGACGCCCGGTTCGTTGGCACCGCTGTCTTCGACGGCGCCATGTTCGACGATGATGCCCTGTTCCAGCGAGCGGTTTTCCACGGCGACGCCTCCTTCGCCGGTACGGGATTCGGCGGCCAGGCCGTGTTCGGCCGCGCCCGGTTCCGCGCACGGGCGGACTTCACCGGCGCGGCGTTCAGCGGCGTGGCGTGGTTCGGTCGGGGCACCGATACGTGGTGGGACGACGACGAGGCTTGGGACACGGTCGAGGAGATCGACCCGGCGCCGTGGGACGAGCTCAACGAGGACGATCCAGAGTGGCCGGTCGCGGTGCTCATCGAGGACTACCAGGACTGGGAGGAGGGCGGCGACGGGGCGCGCTTTGCCGCCGATGTGTCCTTTGTAGATGCCTGCTTCGACGGGCCGGCCTGGTTCTACTACGCCCGGTTCGGTGCGGCGGCGACGTTCACCGGAGCGCGGTTCGCCGGGCGGGTCCACCTCGACCAGCCCGCCGTCGACCTCACCGGCGCGTACTGGGCCGGCGGCAACGAAGACGGCGAGTCGGTGTGGCCGTTGGGCTGGACGGTGCGGCCGGCCGATGGCGGTGACCTTGTCCCAGACACCTCGGTCGCGCCGTACACCGGGCAGCTCGCCGTCGCCGATCCCGCCGTCCGCGCGGCCGGCCTGGGGATTCTGGCCCAGCTCGGCGACGACCGGCCAGAGCTGCGGCAGCGGGTTCTGGCCACGCTCTGCGCGTTTCTGCGGATCCCCATCCCGTTCGACCTGCGCGCGAACGGCCGCACCGCCGAGCAGGTCGCGCTGCTGAGCCTGCGGCAGCAGGCACAGGAGATCATCACGCGGCGGCTTCGGCCCGGCCCGGGACAGTGGCCAGGCATGAACCTCTGGCTCAGTGGCGCCACGCTCGTCGACCTGGACCTCAGCGGCTGCGAGGCTCAGTTCGTCGAGTTGACCGGCGCCCAGTTCCACGGCACGACCCGGTTCGACGGCAGCCGGTTCGGCCAGGCGTCGTTCACGCTGGGCGGGCCGGAAGGCCGGGCCACGTTCCACGGCGATGTCGTGTTCGGCGGCGACCCGCCCGCCCACGTGGTCCTGCACGGCGCGGTCGCCTGAGCCGCCGATCAGGTCAGAAACTGCCGGCACCGCGCGCCAAGCACACGCTCTGGCCAAGACCCGTCGATGACGACTGCCCCCGCAGGCGCCGTGCTGGTCTTCGACGGCGTGTTCCTCATGCGCCCGGAACTAATCGATCGGTGGGACTTGCGCATATTCGTGTCGACCACGCTCGAGAAGACCGTGGATCGTGCCGTGATCCGAGAGCACCGCGTGTCATCTCGGGCCGAAGTCGAACGGCGCTGGCGCGAGCGTTACATCCCCTCCCAACAGTTCTACTTCGCTACGGTCCGCCCGACCGATCACGTCGACATCATCGTGCACAACGACGAGCCCCACCAGCCGGTCTGGGCGACCCAAGCACACTAGGTCACTGGCTCAGCGCCGGTGCCGCACTCGGCGCGCGATGCCGTCCCTGGCCCACTGGCTCCCCCGCCCGAGCGGGTCGGAACCAGGAAGCCGTTGCCTCCCTGCTCGCCGGCTACAACACCGCAGAGCGACATCTTGCATTCGCGGTCGGCCGCCAACCTCCGGTCGTCGATGACCTGCACAGCTACTTTTCAGTCCCGGTGGCTAGCGGCGTGGGGGAGTCTCGGCCGGGGGCTTCGGTGAGGTAGCCGACGATCATGTCGCCGAGCATCGTGCGGTAGTGCTCGCGGTTGGCCGGGTCCATGAGGTCGCGGCCGAAGATCGTGCCGAACGTGTGCTGGTTGGCGACCCGGAAGAAGCAGTATCCGCTGATCATCATGTGCAGGTCGACGGCGTCGATGTCAGCGCGGAAGAGGCCGGCGGATCGCCCTCGCCGGAGCAGGTCCTGGATCAGGCGGATCGCGGGCGTGTTGAGGGTGACGAGGCCGGGCGCTCGGGCCAGGTGCTCGGCGCGGTGGATGTTTTCGGTGCTGACCAGCCGGATGAAGTCGGGGTGGGCCTCGTGGTGGTCGAAGGTGATCTCCGCTAGCCGGCGGATCGCGGTGACCGGGTCGAGGTGGTCGACGTCGATGCTTTGCTCGGCCTCGCGGATCTGGGCGTATGCCCGCTCCAGGACGGCGATGTAGAGCTGCTCCTTGCCGCCGAAGTAGTAGTAGATCATCCGTTTGGTGGTGCGGGTGCGGGCGGCGATCTCGTCGACGCGGGCGCCGTTGTAGCCGCGGTCGGCGAACTCGCGTGTGGCGACCTCGAGGATCTCGGCGCGGGTGCGGTCGGCGTCCCGCTGGCGGTCAGGGAGGGCTGGTGCCGTCATCGCGTCGCTCCAAGCCGTTGACGAGGTCTTGACGAAGGATTGTGCCGCACGAGATAACTAACGTACTAGTTCGTACATTAGGAGGCGGCGTGGAGGCAGCCCACCTCGCGGGGCGGATCCTGATAGGGCTGGTCGGGGCGGGTATCCGTACGTCGCTGAGCCCACCGCTGCACGAGCGTGAGGCCGACCTGCAGGGGCTGCGCTACCTGTACCAGGTGATCGACATCGACGAGCTGGGGTTGCCGGTGGGAGCGACCGGTGACCTGCTGGTCGCCGCGCGCAGGTTGGGCTTCCGAGGGCTGAACATCACCCATCCGTGCAAGCAGGTGGCGCTGGGCCACGTGGACGAGCTGTCGCCGGACGCCGCCGCGATCGGCGCGGTCAACACGGTCGTCTGGTCCGGGGGCGTGTCGATCGGCTACAACACCGACTGGTCGGGCTTCACCCAGAGCTTCGAGCGCGGCCTGCCCGGCGCCTCGCTGGAGAACGTGGTGCTGCTCGGCGCGGGTGGGGCCGGTGCCGCCGTGGCGCACGCCGTGCTGTGGCTCGGTGCCGAGCGGCTGACCGTCGTCGACGCGGACGCCCGCCGTGCGGCGGCACTCGTCGACGCCCTGGCGGCGCGCTTCGGCGCGGACCGGGTCGGTGGCGGCGGCCGGGAGCTGACCGAGGCATGCCTGGGCGAGGCCGACGGGCTGGTCAACGCGACGCCGGTCGGCATGACCGGGCATCCGGGCGTCCCGCTCCCGCTGGGGCTGCTGCGGCCGGAGCTGTGGGTCGCCGACATCGTCTACCGTCCACTGGAGACGGAGCTGCTGCTCCACGCCCGCCGGCTTGGCTGCCGGACGCTCGGCGGCGGGGAGATGGTCGTCTTCCAGGCCGCGGAGGCGTTTCGCCTCTTCGCCGGCGTGGCACCCGACGCCGAGCGGATGCTGCGCCACTTCCGGTCGCTGACCACTGTCGACGCCGGGGCCGGCGGTGCGTGAGGGCGGCCTGCGCGGCCGGACCGGGGCGCGGGACACACGCCATTGGGTGCCCCACACCCCGGCCGCGGGGTTACCGGCAGAACGGTTCGCGGCCCATGGCGGACTCGATGCCGCCGAGGACGTGCGCGAGGAAGTACGCGTCCCCCTCCATGGGCGTGGCGGTCCAGGCGTCGACGGCGTGGCCGAGGGTGGTGACCCAGGAGCGGCCGCCGTCGTAGTACTGGCACCACGAGACCGGGTGCTTGTCGCCGTGCCCGGGGTGGCCGAGGCCGCCCCTCGTGCCGCGTGCCATCGTGTCCTCGTCCACTGTGGCCAGTATCCGCACCTGGGACGGGAACGGGACGAGGTTGTACCACTCGTCGCTGAACGCCCACCGGCGCGGCAGGCCCTCGGTGGAGACGTCCTTGCGGCTCTCGATCTGCACCACGCCTGGCTGGTTGGGGCCGTGGTCGTAGAAGTTGGCGCCGCCGAGCAGCCCTTCGTACCACTTCCAGTGGTACTCGGTGCCGAACGCGTTGTGGATGCCGACGAAGCCGCCGCCGGCGCGGATGTACTGCATGAGCGCGGTCTGCGCGTTGTCGTCGAGCGTGTCGCGGGTCGTGCTCATGAAGATGACCGCGTTGTACCGCCGCAGCGAGCCGGCCGAGGAGAGCTGGGCGACGTCCTCGGTCCAGTCGACGGCGAAACCGTTGTCCGCGCCGAGCTTGCGCAGCCCGTTGACGGCCGCGTTGGCCTCGGTGAGCGGGGGATTGAGGCCGGGGCCAAGGGCTGGGCCGAGGTGGGCGTGGCGCGGGCCGACGGTGCGGCTGTAGACCAGCACCCGGTACCCGTTGGCGGGGTCGAAGTTGCCCCAGTCGTGGTAGCAGGCGGGGTTGGTGCCCCGGCAGACGCCGTAGTCGGAGTAGCCGAGGTTCTGGGCGCCGCGGTCCTCGGGCTTGGGCTTGTTGGCGGATGTGGGGATCGCGGTGCTCAGCAGCAGGACGGTGGCTGTCAGCACGGCACCGAGGGCAGCGCCGAGCAGGGTATGCCGCTTAGGCATGTGGGCTCCTTCAACGGTGAATGGGGTCGCACGGATGGTCCGCTAGATGGACCGCTCGTACCGTCTAGAGGTTTGCCGAATATAGCCCTGGCCCACCTGTCCGGCAAGCGTCTGAGGCGTGGAGATGAAGGATTTGTTTCGGGGTCGAGTCTTGTGGGGCGACCATGAGCGGCCGTACGGTGAGACCGTCCAGCGGATCTACCGCACCACCTAGCGGATCCAAGTCGGTTCTGTTGCTTGGAGGTGATGGCCGTGGCGGCCACAAAGCGAGACCCCAAGGCGCGGCGAGCGTGGCAGCGTCGGCGGATCGAGTGCCTGGAGACCAGGCGCGAGGTGACCGCGTACTCCGGGGACACCGGACCGTGGCTACCGGTCCGCGACCGCTGAGCCGGGAGGAGTTCACCGCTGCGCCGACCGGCTCGGCGCCGCGGCTCCGGAAGGCGGACCGCGCCCGCTGGCGATGCCGAGGCCCCCGCGATGAGGTTGCGAATGCTCGGCACCGCCGCGGGCGGCGGCGTTCCACAGTGGAACTGCGCCTGCGACGGCTGCGCGGCCGCCCGTGCGGCCGGCGTGAGCCGGACCCAGGACTGCGTCGCCCTCAGTGGCGACGGCCGTCACTGGTACCTGCTGAACGCCTCACCGGACCTGCGCGCGCAGATCCTCGCCACGCCGGAGCTGGCGCCCGGCCCCGGCCGCCGGGAGACGCCGATCCGCGGCGGGCCGCGCGCGGTCGCCACGGTGGTCGGCTCGAAGCGCCCCCGCTACGCCGCGGCCTCCGGTGGCGCGGACTGGGTCGTCGCGTACCGGATCACCGACCCGCGCACCGGCGGCACGCTGGTGTACGCCCCCCGCCTACCGGCGCTCGTACCGTCGCTCGTGGACGGTGCCGACTGTGCCGTGCTGGACGGCACGTTCCTGCGCGAGGACGAGATGGTGGTGGGGACCGGCGGCGGCCGCACCGCGAGCGCGATGGGGCACCTGCCGGTGGCGGCCTCGCGACGGGCACTGCCGCCCCGGCCCGGACGGCGGCTGCTCTACACCCACCTCAACAACACCAACCCGCTCGCGGTCGGGGGAGGTGAGGACGTTGCGGAGGACGGGCTCACGCTCACTCTGTGACCGCCGGCCCCAGGTACGTGGGAAGGATGTCGGGCGGCATGGGGCCCTTGTTGCGCCGGCCCTGCTGGCTCTCCTCCCATGCGTGGGCGAGGATCCCCACGCTCCGCCCCAGCACGAAGAGCCCTCGGGCCAGCGGTGCCGGAAAGCCCAGCTCCGCGTAGATGATCGCGGTGGCGCCGTCGATGTTCATCGGGATCGGCCGGGCGCGACCGGTGTTGAGCGCCGCCTCCACCGCCCGCCCGGCGCGCAGGTAGGCACCCTCCACAGTGCCGTCGGCCACCGCCACCTCCACAAGGGACAGCAGTGGATCCTGACGGGGGTCGACGGTGTGGAAGCGGTGGCCGAAGCCCGGCACGTACGGCGACCGGACCCGCCAGGCGGCGACCGCGTCAGCGGCGGCCGTCGCCGGCTCGGCGCCCTCGGCCTGGCGGCGCACCACATCACCGAGCAGCTCCACGCACTGCTGGCCGGCGCCGCCGTGCGAGTCGCCGAGCAGGTTGACGCCGGTCGCGACCGCGTTGTTGAGGCCGACGCCGCAGGTCGCCGCGATCCGTGCCGCCGCGATCGACGGCGCGTGCGGGCCGTGGTCGACCGAGGCGACCAGCGCCGCTTCGAGCAGCCGCGCCTGCCCCTCGGTGGGCGGCTGGCCGCGCAGCATCAGCCAGATCACCGAGGCGAAGCTCGTCGTGCCGATCAGCTCCTGCACCGGCCGCCCCCGCAGCTCGATCACGCCGGGCTCGATCCGGGAGACCCCGGTGGCCCACCAGTCGGAAACGTCGCGCAGCTCGCTCATGCGGCCTCTCCGGAGGTGGCGGGATGACGCAGGTCGGCGTTGTGCTGGCCCAGCAGGGGCGGCGGTGTGGTCGGGCGCAGCGGACGGCCGTTGACGAGCACGCCGTTGCCGCTGACCCGCAGGCGCCGGGCCGACCCGTCGGGAAACGGCAGCTCGGTGAAGAAGCCGCGGTGCCGCAGTTGGTCGAGCTCGACGGCCTCCGGCACGGTGAGGATCCGGGCCGCAGGCACTCCCGCGCTGGAGAGCAGCGCCTCCCACTCCGCGGCCGGGCGCTCCCGCAGCGCGGTGTTCAGCTCGGCGTTGAGCGCGCTCCGGTGCCGCTTGCGGGCGTCCCGCTCGGCGAACCGCGGATCGCGCAGAAGGTCTTGCCGTCCCACGAGTTGGCACAGTGTCTCGAACTGTTCCTGCTTGTTGGCCGCGATGTTCAGCGGGCCGTCCGCGGCGTCGAACGTGCCGGAGGGGGCGGCGGTGGCGTTCTGGTCGCCCATCGGCTGGGGTGCGACGCCGCTGACGAGGTAGTTGGAGACCGCCCAGCCCATCGCGGAGAGCGAAGCCTCCAGCATGGACACGTCGAGATGGCTGCCCTCGCCGGTGCGGGCCCGGCCGGCGAGCGCGGCCGTGATCGCCAGCGCGGCGACCAGCCCGCCGACCGAGTCGCAGACCGGGAAGCCGACCCGCAGGGGGGCGGTGTCCGAGGTGCCGGTGATGCTCATCATCCCGGACAGGCCCTGGATGACCTGGTCGTACGCGGGCGCCTGGCTCATCGGTCCGCTCTGGCCGAAGCCGGAGATGGCGCAGTAGACCAGCCGAGGGTTGAGCTCGCGCAGCCGGTCCCAGCCGTAGCCGATGCGCTGGAGAGTGCCGGCCCGGAAGTTTTCCAGCAGCACGTCCGCGTCGCGCAGCATTTCCTCGAAGCGGAGCCGGCCGGCGGCGTCCTTCAGGTCCAGCTCGACCGACCGCTTGCCGGCGTTCTGGGCCAGGAACGAGGCGCCGATGCCCGCATCGTTCAGCTCCGGCTCAGGGCCGAGGCGCCGCGCGAGGTCGCCGTGTCCGGGCAACTCCACCTTGACCACGTCGGCGCCGAGCAGCATCAGCTGATAGCTGCAGTACGGCCCGGCGAGGACGTTGGTCAGGTCGAGGACCCGGACACCGCTGAGCGGACGGTCAGGCATTCGCGTACTCCTTCGGGGGCGCCGCGGGCGGGGGCCCGGGCCGGCGGGTCAGGCGGTCGCGAGTGGATGGTCGAAGCCCCGCTCCGACATGCGCGCCGCGACCCGCTTGAGGTCGTCGACGAACTCGGCGATCCGGTCGTCGGTGAAGCGGATCGTGGGGCCGCTGAGCGACAGCGCGGCCACCACGGCCACGGACCGGCCGGTGACCGGCACCGCGACCGCGGAGAGGCCGGCCTCGCGCTCGCCGGCGCTGGTCGCGTAGCCGGTCTTGGCGACGCCGTCGATCCACTCGCGCAGCGTGTCCACATGCGACTCGCCGTAGGGCGAGCTGCGGGCGACGCGGGCGAGCAGGGCGGGGGACGCGTCGCGCAGCAGCACCTTGGAGGAGGCGCCGGCCCACATCGGCAGCTCGTCGCCGACCTGCACGACGTGCCGCAGCGGCTGCGGGCTCTCCTGCTGGGCCACGCAGACCCGGTAGATGTCTCGGGCCACGTAGAGGTTGACGGTCTCCCGCTGACGGCCGGCCAGGTCGCGCATGAGCTGCTGGGTCTCTGGCGGGAGCTCCCAACTGCGCCGGGCCAGGTGGGCCCAGCGCCACAGGCCGGGACCGGCGGTGTAGCCCTTGGCGGTGGCCCAGAGCAGGCCGGCCTGCTCCAGAGTCTGCACGAGCCGGATGACGGTGGTTTTGGCCAGGCCGGTCTCGTCGACGATCTCGCGGATGCTCACCACCGGGCGGGCGTCGGTCAGCAGCGACAGGATGTCCATGGCCCGTTGCACGCTGCGAACGCCGCCGGCCTCGGACGCGTCGGCCGCGTCGGACCGCGATGCGTGTGCTTGCTGTCTGGTCACGGACTCCATGTTCTCGTGCCTCCCGGGACGGATTCACATCCCCGTAACGGTTTCGGAACCGGCTATTGCCAGCGGGCCTCGCCGCCCGTACGTTACACCTAGTCCGTACTGTGGTCCAGAAGGACCGGCTAGTGGATCTCATCTGGAGGATGGACGATGCGCCACAGCCCACCCGAGCTCCTCCCGGAGCACCGCGTCAGCGACGTGGGATGCCTTATCGCAGGCGAGTGGGTCACCGAAGGCGGGCAGTCGGAGCGGACCGGGCCGTGGGTGCGCGCGGTGGTCAGCCGCGCCCGTCAGGCGGACCAGGAGGACGTCCTGGCGGCACGCGCGTACGCCCGGCGCGGTGCGAAGGTCGTGGCCCGGCTCGCCCCGGCCGCCCGCGCCGCCGTGCTGGAGCGCGCGGCCGGCCTGGTCGCCGGCCGGCGCGAGGAGCTTGCCCGCCTGCTCGCGCTGGAGCTGGGCAAGCCGCTCAAGGACGGGCGTGGCGAGATGGACCGGGTCGCGGACACGTTCGCGGTCTCGGCCGCCGAGGCGCGCCAGATCAACGGCGAGGTGCTGCCGGTCGCCGGCTGGCCGCGCGGGGCGGGCGACACCGCGTTCACGTACCGGGCGCCCGCCGGCGTCGCGCTCGCGATCACCCCGTTCAACGCCCCGGCCAACCTGCTCGCGCACAAGCTCGCCGCCTCCTTCGCGGCCGGCAACAGCACCATCGTCAAGCCGCCGCCGCAGGCGCCCGCGGTCTCCGCCGCGCTGGTCGAGCTGCTGCTCGACGCCGGTATGCCGCCCGAGGCGGTGCAGGTGCTGCACGGCGACGCCCGGGTCGGCGCCGAGCTGTGCGCCGCACCCGAGGTGGCGGTCATCAGCTTCACCGGAAGCGCCGCCTCCGGAGCCGCGGTGGCCCGGGCCGCCGGGGCCAAGCGCCTCGTGCTGGAGCTCGGCGGCAACGCGGCCACGATCGTGTGCGAGGACGCCGACATCCCGCACGCCGCCGGGGTCTGCGCCCGCACCGGCTACACCAACTCGGGGCAGAGCTGCATCTCGGTGCAGCGCGTGTACGTGCACCGCTCCCGGTACGAGGAGTTCGTCGCCGCGTTCACCGCTGCGGTCGAGGCGCTACGGGTCGGCGACCCGCTCGATCCGGCCACCGACGTGGGCTCCATGGTGGACGACGAGGCCGCCGAGCGGGTCGTCCGCTGGACCGCCGAGGCGGCCGGGGCCGGCGCGACGGTCACCACCGGCGGGCGGCGCGACGGCGCCACCGTCGTCCCCACGGTCGTGGCCGGGCCGCCCGCGGACGCCCTCGTGGTCCGCGAGGAGGTCTTCGGCGCGCTGGTGAGCGTGCTGCCGTACGACGACTTCGACGCGGTGCTGGCCACCTGCAACGAGAGCCGGTACGGGCTCCAGGCCGGGCTGTTCACATCGGACATCCGCCGCATCGTCACCGCCTGGCGGGAGCTGGAGGTCGGTGGCCTGGTCGTCGGCGGCTCGTCCAACTACCGCCTCGACCATGTGCCGTTCGGCGGGGTCAAGGACTCCGGGTTCGGCCGCGAGTCACCCCGCTTCATGATCGACGACTACACGGTCGTGAAAACGCTGATGCTGCGCGGCATCTCGCTCTGGACCGGCCAGGAAGGACAGTCATGACGCTCGACTACATACCGGAGAGCGCGGTGCGCGAGCCGGTGCTGACCGGTGCGCAGGCGATGGTCGCCCAGCTGGAGTCGTACGGCGTGGAGTACGTGTTCGGCCTCTGTGGACACACCAACATCGCGCTGCTGGACGCGCTCGGCCGCAGCCGCATCCGGTTCGTGATGAGCCGGCACGAGCAGGCCGCCGCGCACGCCGCCGACGGGTACGCGAGGGCCACCGGCAAGCCGGGCGTCCTGCTGACCCACGTCGGGCCGGGCCTGACCAACGCGGTCACCGGCGTCCTGACCGCCGCGCTCGACTCGGTGCCGATGGTCGTCATCTCCGGCGACATCCCGTCGTACTACTACGGCCGCCACCCCCACCAGGAGGTCAACCTGCACGCCGACGCGGACCAGGCGGCCATCCTCCGCCCGTTCGTCAAGCGCGCCTGGAACGTGCACCACGTGCGCGACCTGGCCCGCTTCACCGAGCGGGCGTTCTGGACCGCCACCTCTGGCCGGCCCGGCGCGGTGCTGCTCAACGTGCCGATGGACCACTTCTCCCGGCCGGCGCCCGCCGCGGCGTACCCCCTCGTCGCCGACGCCCCCGCGCCGCACCTGGCGAGGAGCGTGGCCCGGCGGATCGCCGAGGCGCTGGTCGGGGCGCGGCGGCCCCTGGTCTACCTCGGCGGCGGCCTGCGCCGGGAGAGCGGCGTCGCCGCGCTCCGTGCGCTGGTCGAGCACCTCGACATCCCGGTCGCCCACTCGCTGATGGCCAAGGGCACGCTGCCCGACCGGCATCCGCTGCTGCTGGGCATGCCCGGCTTCTGGGGGCTGGAGCTGACAAACGAGTACGCCCGCGAGGCCGACGTCGTGCTCGCCCTGGCGACCCGCTTCGCCGAGACCGACGCCAGCTCCTGGGACCGCCGCCACACCTGGCGCTTCCCGCCGGGCCGGCTCATCCAGATCGACCTCGACCCGGCCGAGATCGGCCGCAACTTCCCGGTGGAGATCGGCGCGGTCGCCGATGTCAACCAGGCGGTCGAGGCGATCGCCGGCGCGGTGCCCGACCTGCGGCCCGAGCCGGTCCGCCGGCCCGGCCTGCGGGAGCGGATCCACGCCGCCCGCACCACCCTTTTCGCCGAGAGCCGCGAGCGCGGGCGCAGCGACCAGTTTCCGCTGCGCCCCGAGCGGATCCTCACCGACCTGCGCGAGGCCCTCCCGCCCGACGCGGTCCTCGTCACCGACGTGGGATGGAACAAGAACGGCGTCGCGCAGTGCTACGAACTGCCCGAGCCAGGCCGGTTCGTCACGCCGGGCGGAGCGTCCACCATGGGCTTCGGCCCGGCCGCCGCGATCGGCGTGCAGATCGCCCAGCCCGAGCGCACGGTCGTCGCCCTCGTCGGCGACGGCGGGATGAGCGCCCAACTGCCAGCCGTGCCGATGGCCGTGGAGCAGGGCGCGCCGGTGATCTTCGTGGTGATGAACAACCGGTCCCACGGCACGATCTCCGACCTCCAGGCGAGCAACTTCGGCCGCAGCTTCGGCTGCGACTTCCTCGACCACGACGGCCAGCCCTACAGCCCCGACTTCGCGGCCTACGGGCGGGCCTGCGGCGCGGACGGATACACCATCGCCAGCGCGGCGGAGCTCGGTGTGGCCCTCCGCGCGGCGGTCGCGGCCCGCCGGCCGGCGGTCCTCGACGTCCCGATGGTCAACGAACCGGTGCCGACCCCCGGGCACTGGAACATCAAGGATATCTACCAAGGCGTCTTCGACTGAACCCACCCTACGTACCCCCACGAGGTGATGTGTCATGTCCCTGTTCGCGCAACGACGTGTCGCCATACTGTCCACTGTGACCGCGGCCGCGCTCGTGCTGTCCGCGTGCTCCGCGCCCGGCGAAAACGCCGAGTCCGAGTCGTCGGGCGACGGCCCCATCAAGATCGCTGTCGTCAACGCCCAGAGCGGGCAGCTCAGCTCGCTCGGCGCGTGGGAGCTCAAGGGCGTCAAGCTCGCCGTCGACGAGTGGAACAAGGCTGGCGGCATCGACGGCCGCCAGATCGAGCTCGGTGTCTTCGACAGCCAGGGCGACCCGACGGTCGGCACCAACGTGGCCCGCAAGATCGCCAGCGAGGGCTACATCGCGATGCTCGGCACGGCCGAGAGCGCGGTGACCATCGCGATGGCGCCGATCCTGCAACAGGAGGAGATCCCGAACATCACCTCCGGCCAGTCGCCTGGCCTGGTCGCGGTGAAGAGTCCGTTCCTGTTCCTCAACGGCCCGACCAGCACGACGTACGACGAGACGCTCGCCAAGTACATCGTGGACACCAAGGGCATCAAGAGCATCGCGGTGATCACCAACAACGGCTCGTACGGCAAGGGCGAGCACGACGCGTTCCTCAAGGCGCTGCAGAGCCGTGGCGTGACACCGGTCGCCGACCACGTCGTGACCACGGACCAGAAGGACTTCAGCGCCGCGCTGACCGGCATCCGGCAGAAGAACCCGCAGCTGGTCTTCGTCGGCGCCGAGGAGGTCCAGTCTGGACTGATCGTCAAGCAGGCTCGCGACCTGGGCATCACCGCGCCGTTCGCGGGTGCGGCCCCGCAGGGCACACCGGTGTTCATCGACACCGCGGGTGCGGCCAACGCCGAAGGCACCATCGTCAGCTCGCCGTACCTGAGCAACGAGATCAGCGACGCGTCCCGCACGTTCGCGGCGGCGTACCTGGCGGCGCACGGCGAGGAAGCGGAGATGCACGGGGCCAAGGCGTACGACGGCGCCCAGATCATGCTCACCGCGCTGAAGAACAGCAACGTCGCCACCGGCAAGGGCCTCGCCGACGCCATCCGCGCCACCAAGCACTCCGGGCTGCTGGGCGACTTCGCGTTCGACGAGACCGGCGTGGGCATCTTCGAAACCTCGATCGGGACCATCACCGGCGGCAAGCTGATCGCCGCCACGGACGCGTGACGATGTCGTGCCCCCGGGGCGGCGGTCGCGCCGCCCCGGTTCGCCCATAGGGAGAACCATGCAGGTCACCATCCAGACGTTCATCGGCGGGCTGAGCCTCGGCGCGATCTACGCGCTGGTGGCGATGGGCTTCTCGCTCGTCTACCGCACCATGGGGCTGGTCAACTTCGCGCACGGCAACGTCGTGATGATCGGCGCGTACTTCGCGTCCACCTTCTACCTCTCCACGGCGCTCCCGTTCGCGTTGGCGATGGTGATCGCCCTGGTGGTGACCGGCCTGATCGGCATCGTCATCGAACGCGTCCTGCGGCCCCTGGAAAACAAGGACTTCGACCTGATGCTGATCGGCACCATCGGCTTCGGCATCGTGCTCGAGGCCCTGGCCATCATCATCTGGGGTGCGACCGGGCGGGCGGTGCCCTCGCCGGTGCCGGGCGCGCCACTCGACGTGTTCGGCATCCGGATCCGCACCTACGACCTCGTGGTGCTCGCCATCGCCGCGGCCGCCACCGCCGTGCTGGTGCTGTTCCTCCAGCGCACCAAGCGGGGCGCGGCGATGCAGGCGGTCGCGATGGACCACCAGGCCGCCACGGCGGTCGGCATCCACGTCGGACGGAGCAACGCGATCGCGTTCATGATCGGGGCCAGCCTGGCGGCGCTCGCCGGCGGCCTGGTCGGCCCGCTGCTGTACGTGAGTCCGGCCATGGGCGGCGCGCTCGGCATCAAGGGATTCGCCGCGGCGATCCTCGGCGGCTTCGGCAGCATCCCCGGCGCCATCATCGGCGGCCTCTGCATCGGCGTGCTCGACGGCTTCTCCGCCGGGCACTTCCAGGGCTACTCCGAGCTGGTCACGTTCCTGGTCTTCACCGTGATCATCATGATCCGGCCGACCGGCATCTTCGGCGAGAGGACGGTGAACCGCGCATGAGGTACCGCGTCGGCGCGATCGCGCTGCTCGGCGTGGGCGCCTGGCTGCTGCCCTACCAGCTCGACTCGTACGCGATCCACGTGGTCAACGTGATGCTGCTGTACGCGCTGCTCGCCGTCGGCCTCGGCCTCGCGCTGGGCATCGCCGGCCAGATCAACCTGGCCCAGGTGGCGTTCTTCGGCGTCGGCGCGTACGTCACGGCCATCCTCACCACCAAGGCCGGCTTCGGCTTCTGGATCTCGGCCGCCGTGGCCGTCCTCGCCGCCGCGGCGGTCGGCCTCCTGGTGGGTACGCCCGCGCTGCGCATGCAGTCGCACTACCTCGGCATCGTCACGCTCGGGCTGGCGCTCGCGTTTACCAACTGGGTCACCAATTCGCACATCGCCGGGGGAGCCGAGGGCATCACGGGGATACCCCGGCCGGAGCTGCCCGGCGTCGACCTCTCCAGCGAGTACCTCTTCTACTACGTGGAGCTGGTCGTCTTCGCCACGGCGCTGGCGTTCGGCATCTTCGTGGTCCGCACCTCGCTGGGCCGGCGGATGCGGGCGATGCGCGACGACGCCCTCGCCGCGGGGGCGGTCGGTGTCGAGGTGCCGATGCTGCGGATGACCGCGTTCCTGCTCGCCAGCGTCTACGGCGGCCTGGCCGGCGTGCTCTACGCGGGGCTCATCCGGTACGTCGCCCCGGAGACGTTCAGCATCGCGAACATGTTCCTGCTGCTCGCCATGGTGATCATCGGTGGGCGGCAGAGCCTGGTCGGCTGCGTCGTCGGCGCGGTCGGGCTGGCGCTGGTCCGCGAGCTGCTCGTCGACTACCCGACCTACGCCCAGGTCGCGTACGGCTCGGTGGTCGTGCTGACCGTCGTCTTCGCGCCGACCGGTCTCGCCGGCCTGCCTGCGCGCGTGGCCGCGTTGCTGCGCCGCCGGGGCTGGCTGCGCGGGGGTCCGGCCACCGCCGGGACACTGCGGCCCTTCCAGCCGTACGAGGCGGGGCCGGCGCCCGAGGACGGCGACCTGCTGGCGGTCGACGGCGTGAGCAAGCACTTCCGTGGCGTCAAGGCGTTGCAGGACGTCACGCTCACCGTGCCGGCCGGCCAGATCCGCGGCATCGTCGGGCCCAACGGCTCCGGCAAGACCACGCTGTTCAATGTGGTCAGTGGGCTCTACAAGCCGACCGCGGGCCGGGTCGCCGTCGCCGGGCGGGACATGACGGCCGCCCGGCCGTACCGGCTCGCCCAGGCCGGCGTCGCCCGCACGTTCCAGAACCTGCGCCTCTTCCGGGCGCTCACCGTGCGGGAGAACCTCCTCGTCGCGCTCGACCGCACCCGCACCAGCGGCATCTGGCGGTACGCGCTGTGGCAGGTCGGGGTCTGGCGGCACGACCGCGCGCTGCGGCACGAGGCGGACGCGATCCTGACCCGCTTCGGGCTGGCCGACTTCGCGCACAGCCTGCCCGGCGCGCTCCCGTACGGCATCCAGCGTCGCGTCGAGGTCGCCCGCGCGATGGCCGCCTCGCCGAGGTTGCTGCTGCTGGACGAGCCGGCCGCCGGGCTCAACGGCGAGGAGGTCCGGCAGCTCGCCGAGATCGTCCGTTCGATCCGTGGCGCTGGCGTGACGGTGGTCGTCATCGAGCACAACATGGGGCTGGTCATGTCGCTCTGCGACCGGGTCACGGTCTTCGCCAACGGCCGGATCATCGCGGACGGCACACCGGCGGAGGTGGCGGTGCAGCCCGACGTGGTGGAGGCGTACCTCGGCGACTCCACTGTCATCGACGTGCCCCGGGAGGTGGCCATATGAGCGAGTTGGCGAGCGAATCGTCAAACTCGGCGAATATCGTGACCGCGGGCCGCGAGCGACGAGGAGAGCGGACAGCCTCGCTCGTGGTCGACGGGCTCTCCGTCCACTATGGCGGCGTCCGCGCGGCGCAGGACGTCGGCTTCGCCGTCGCGCCCGGCCAGTCGGTCGGCATCATCGGCGCCAACGGGGCGGGGAAGACCTCCACGCTCAAGGCGCTGATGGGGCTCGTGCCACGGACGGTCCGGTCGATCCGGTTCGGCGAGCACGACCTGACCCGCGTGCCGGGCCGCAAGATGGTCCGGTACGGCATCGGCTACGTCCCCGAGGGGCGGCACGTCTTTCCCGGCCTGCCGGTGGAGAAGAACCTGCTCCTCGGCGCGTACAGCCGGCCGTGGAAGGGCGCCACCCTGGAGACGCTCGACGAGGTGTACACGCTCTTCCCGGTGCTGCGCGACATGCGCCAGCGGCTCGCCGGCGCGCTCTCCGGTGGGCAGCAGCAGATGCTCGCGATCGGCCGCGCGCTCATGTCGGCGCCGCGGCTGATGCTGCTCGACGAGCCGTCGATGGGCCTCTCGCCGAAGCTGGTCGAGGAGATCGTCGGCGTGCTCCAGAAGCTCAACCGCGAAGGGCTGAGCATCCTGCTGGTCGAGCAGAACGCGAAGCTGACCTTCGAGGTCACCACCGAATGCCTCGTCATGGAGAACGGTGTCGTCGCCATGAACGGCACCTCCGCACAACTCCGGGAGGATCCCCGGGTCCGCCAGATCTACCTCGGCCTCTGAGGGGTGCGCCGCGGCTCGGTCGCGGCGCTGGTCGCCTGCGGCGCGCTCTTCGGCCTGTCCTATGTGTTCGTACGCGCGGTGGTCCCGGTCCTCGGCCGGTACGGCGCGCTCGGCCTGGTCGCCGGCCTCGCCGGGGCCGCGGTGTTCGCGTTTGGCGCGTGGTTCGCCGCCCGCCGCTTCGTGGGCGTGCCGCCGCTGGCGCTCGCCACCGGGCAGAAGCCTGGCGCGACGGCGGTGCTGGCGCCGCTGCCGCAGCGGCTGCCGGCCGCGGTACTCGGTCTGCGGTGGAGGCTGGCCCGTCAACATCCTTTGTAGACAGTGATTTGCCTCTTGTCACCGACGTGTCGGCGGGCGTAGCGTGCGACCATCAAGCGGATCTATAGGTCCACTAGATGGACCACTTCGATCAGGGGAGACCCATGGCAAAGATCCAGCGCAGAGAACTCCTCAAGGGCGCCGCCGCGACCGCGGTGGGCGTGGCCGTCACCCAGGGGCAGGCGGCCCCGGCCGGTGCCGCGACCGCACCGCCCGCGGTGCGGTGCACCACGCCCGGTGGCCGAGACTTCCCGAAGGTCGGCGGCAACCTCGGCAACCAGAACTACTCGTCCCTGCGACGCATCAACCGGGGCAACGTCAAGCGGCTCGGCGCGGCCTGGCTCAACCGGATCGAGGGCGGCCTCGACACCGGCACCAACCAGGGCACCGCGGTCGCGGTCGACGGCGTGCTCTACATCGAGTCCGCGCTCGGCAACGTGCACGCCGTCGACGGCGCCACCGGCGAGACCAAGTGGACGTACCAGCAGACCCGCGGCACGCTGACCCGCCGCGGCGTGGCCGTCGGCCGGGGCCTGGTCTACACGCACGGCCGGGGCAGCTGGATCATCGCGCTCGACCAGGAGACCGGCCAGGTCGCCTGGGAGCGGCAGGTCACCGGCTACGGCAACATGGAGAAGGTCGCCGTCATCTACCACGACGGGCTGCTCTACTGCGGCACGCACGACGGCCCGCGCGGCGCCGCCCTCGCCCTCGACGCGAGCAACGGCGACGTCGTCTGGCACTTCTGGGGCACCCCCGGCCCTGGCGAGTTCGGCAACGACACCTGGGAAGGCGACTCCTGGCAGGTCGGCGGCGCCACCCCGTGGCTGCATCCGGCGATCGACCCCGAGCTCGGCCTCAGTTACTGGACCTTCGGCAACGCCCGAGGCAACAACTCCTCCCAGGACGGCTCCCGCCGCGGTGGGCAGAACCTCTTCGCCAACTCGATCGTCGCCCTCGACCTGAAGACCGGCGAGTACCGCTGGCACTTCCAGTCCGTGCACCACGACATCTGGGACATGGACAACAGCATGGCCCCGGTCCTGGCCGACGTGCGCATCCGCGGCCGGATGCGCAAGCTGGTCATCTACGGCAGCAAGTCCGGCATGTACTTCATCCTCGACCGCGCCGACGGCACCGCCCCGCTCGGCATCGACGAGGTGCCGGTGCCCCAGGAGCCGCGCCAGAAGACCTGGCCGACCCAGCCGTTCCCGCGCCAGGGCGGCTGGACTGAAAACCGCGTCGTCGACCAGCCGCTCGGCACGTCCGTGCCTGGCGATCCCAACCGGGCCGTACCCAACTACGCGCGCGGCGCCCTCTACGACCCGCACTGGGACGTGCCCATCCTGTCCATCCCCGGCCACGGCGGCGGTGCGGACTGGAACCACCAGTCGTTCAGCCACAGCACCAAGCTGGTCTACACCGGCTACGGGTACGTCGCCGCCGCCCACTCGCTGACCGAGAGCAGCAACGGGCTGCGCCCGCCGGGAGAGTACATGACCGGCGGCGTCGTGGCTGTCGACCCGAGCACCAACCGGGTCCGCTGGAAGCGGCGCATGCCGTACTCGCTGGCGCACGGCAACGGCATCCTCACCACCGGCAGCGACTTGCTCTACATCGGACAGCCAGACGGCAACCTGCTCTGCCTCGACGCCCACAACGGCCGCGAGCTGTGGCGCTTCCAGACCGGCGCCGCGATCAGCAGCAGTCCCATCGCGTACGAAGTGGACGGTGTCGAGTACGTCGCCGTGTACGCCGGCGGCACCGGCATCCCGTACGGCGACTCGGCCCCGCGCGGCGACTTCCTGTGGGCGTTCCGGATCGGTGGCACCGGCCGGCCCGCCCCCGCGCCGCCGCCCCCGGTGGTGCGCCGCCCGGTCTCCGGAGGCCCGGTCGAGGGCAGCGCGGTCGACAACACCATCGTGCTGGCCCGCACCTACAACGCCGCCACCGGCCAGGTCGGCACCGTTGAGTCCACCGCGGTCAACGCGATGGCACCGACCCACCTGCGCGTACCGGTCGGCACCACGGTCACCTTCGTCAACCCCGCCGACAACGTGCACGTACACGGGGCGACGCAGTTCTTCGAAGGGCTCTTCGACATCCGCCTCCAGCCGGGCGAGTCGTACCGGTACACGTTCCGCAAGAGGGGCGAGTACTTCTTCAACGACCCGCACAGCGCCCGCCCGACCGGCAAAGTCGAGGTGTACTGACCGCTACGCCGCCGGCCGTCGCCGTGCGGGGTCCAGGTGATCCCGCGCGGCGGCGATGGCCATCCGGGCGTGCTCCTTGCCGCCCACCTGCGCCACGAGCGTGGCCCGCGGGATCTCCAGGGCGTAGGGGATGCCGGGCGGCAGGGCCGCGAGGATGCCGTGCACGTCGATGCCGCCCTCGCCGGGAAACAGCCGCTCGAAGCGGGCGGTGTGGATGAGACCCTCCGGTGTGGAGGGTACCCCGGCGGGGGCGTCGCACACGTGCGCGAAGTGGAACCACTCGGCCGGCAGCTCGCGCAGGTCGGTCACGCTCGACCCGGAGCGGGCGAAGTGCAGCAGGTCCACCAGGATGCCGGCGTTGGGCTGGTCGGCGACGCGCAGGACCCGGGTCGCCTCGGTGAGGTCGGGCGTCTCCGTCCAGGAGGGAAACTCCAGGTCGATCGTGAGACCGAGCGGCCGGGCCAGCTGGCACAGCTCGGCGAAGCGGTCGATCTTGCGGGCCCGGTCGGGGTCGGGCAGTTGCGTGATGACGTGGCGGGCGCCCAGCTCGGCGCCGGCTTCGAGGAAGCGCACCAGGTCTCGCGGGTCCTCGTGCGGGCCGATCCGGGCCAGCTCGACGTCGAGCACCTCGATCCCGGTGGCGGCCAGGCGCACCTTCGTGGTCCGCATCAGGGCCGGGTCGGTGGCGAGCGGGTAGTGCGGCTCCTGCGGCGTGACCCGGGTCAGCCGCAGCCCGACGTACCGGTAGCCGGCCTCGGCCGCCGCCTCCACCAGCTCCGGCGGCGACAGGCTGAGTGCGGTCAGGTGCGCCAGCGAGTAGTCGCGCCCCCGCTCCTCGCGGCGGTCGGAGCCGTCCCGCAGCGCGACCAGCCGCCGCTGCCGGTGGGCGGCCATCCGCACCGGGGCGCTGCCCGCCGCGCCGAAGCCGGCGTATCCGCCGATGCGCTGCACCACCTCGAAGAAGAGCCGCGAGCCGAGCATCTCCGTGTAGAAGTGCAGGTACTCGCCGTGCTCGTCGCGGTCGTACAGGATCGAGTTCTCGCGTAGCGCCGCGAGCGTCGCAGGCGGGGGCGCGAGGCGGGCGTCAAGGTCGTCGTAGTAGTTGTCGGGGATCTTCAGCACCGGGGCGCCGAGGGCCCGCATGGCGGTGGCGGCCGCGATCGCGTCGTCGGTGGCGAAGGCGACGTGCTGCGGGTTCGGGATTGCAGGTGCCCACACGCCGCGGCGCAGCGGTGCGGTGTTGAGCGTGATCCGCACCTGGTGCGCCGGGTCGGTCGCGGAGCGGCTGCGGATCAGGCCGAACGGCGCGGCAAGCTCGGTCGTCGGGTCGGCGCGGAGCCCGAGCACCGAGCGGTAGAAGAGCGCGACCTGGTCGAAGTCGTCGACCGACTCGGTGAGGGAGATGTGGTCGGTGCGGGTCACCAGCCCGCCGGCCGGCGGCGTGCTCTGCGTGGGAGCGAAGTCCTGCGACCAGCTGTCGGTGCCGGAGCCGGTGCGGCAGAAGAAGACCGCGGTGCCGTCGGGGGCGGCCACGGAGCTGAGGTCGGCCTCGTCGGGCTGGCGGACCCGGGGGAGTACCGGCGCGAGCAGCCGCTGCGCCCGGTCGGCCGACGTGGCCGGGTCGGTGCTCTCCACGGCCACCGCGCAGATCGCCGCCGTACCGGGCGCGACCGTCCTCTGTGGTGCGAAGTTGAGCAGGACCCGGGCGTCGCCCTGCTGCCACAGCTGCACCGGCTTGGAACGATGCTGCCCCGCGTAGGCGAAGCCAAGCGCGGACAGCGTCCGCGCCAGCACCGGTCCGGAGACGTGGTCGACGGCTAGCTCGGTGAAGACGTGCCCACCCAGGCGGGGCGCCGGTGGCAGGCCCGCCAGGTGCAACCGTGCCCGCGCCGGCGCCCGTCTCTCCACGGACTCCTGCAACGCCAGCAGCGACCGCATCCCGTCGATGGCCGCGTTCCGCGGGTCCGCCTGGCGGTAGACGTCGTTGAACACCTCCAGCGACAGCGGGCCCGCGTACCCGGTGGCCAGGACGTGCCCGACGAACGCCGCCAGGTCGAACGAGCCCAGCCCGGGAAAGAGCCGGTGGTGCCGGCTCCACTCGACCACGTCCATTTTCAGCCGCGGCGCGTCGGCCAGTTGCAGGTGGAAGACCTTCGCGCCGGGCACCACCCGGATGCCGGCGGGGTCGTCGCCTCGGGAGAGCACGTGGAAGCTGTCCAGGCAGAGGCCCAGCGCGGGGTGGCCGGCGTGGCGCACGATCCGCCAGGCGCGCGCGTACGTGTTCACGAACCGTCCCCACGCCAGCGCCTCGTACGCGATCCGCAGCCCGCGCCGACCCGCCCGCTCGGCCAGCTCGTGCAGCTGTTCAGCGGCCAGATCGTCGTCATCGACGCAGTCGGGAGAGACCGACGAGCAGACCAGCATCGTGGTGGCGCCGATCCGTTCCAGCAGGTCGAGCTTGCGTTCGGCACGGCGCAGGTTGGCCTCGTAGACGTCGGGCGGCACCGCCTCGTAGTCGCGGAACGGCTGGTACAGGTCGATCGAGAGACCGCGCCGCGCGCACTCCTGCCGCACCCGCTCGGGCGACCAGGCGGACGCGATGAGATCGTTCTCGAAGATCTCGACCCCACCGAAGCCGGCCGCCGCTGCGGCGGCCAGCTTGTCCTCCAGAGTGCCGGAGAGGCAGACGGTGGCGATGGCGAGCCGCGGCGGCACCGGAGGTGGGGCGGTGGATCCTGGCGCGGGAACGTGCTCATCGGTGAGCATGGCGCCCCTGCCTTCCCTCGGACGGCGAATGTACGAACTAGTACGTTAGTTATACGCGCGCGGCTCATGCCGAAGGAAGAACCTCGTCTGGCGGTGCGCGAGGGCGGTGGCTGCCGTGAACAGTTGGAGGGGTCGCAGCGCCCTGGTCGTAGCCTCGTCGGGGTGAACGCATCGAACAAAGCCACCCTCGGGGTCGTGCTGGACACCACGGCCATGCCGGCTGAGGTCACCGTGGACGGCGAGCGGCTGTCGGTCATCGGCTATGTGCGGGAACCCACCACCGAGCTGGTCGGGCTCGACAGTGCTGGCGCGGTGTGGTCGTACAGCCCCGACCGCGGCACCCGGGTGCCGATGAACTCCTCCGTTGAAGCGCTACGCCGGTTCCTCGACCTGTTCGGCGAGTTCTTCGCGGCCACCGATGATCCGCCGCCAGTGACGTACACAGCCGAGCAGATGGCTGAGAAACTCGCCGCGTTCCGGCGCGGCGAGATCAAGCCTGCGGTCGGCACACCGGACAACCGTAATGCCCGCATCAAGCAGCTCAAGACGACTTTGAGGGAGATCGACAAACCCGCTGTCAAGGCCGGGTGGTGGTCGCTCGTCCTGGAACAGGTCGACGACGGGATCCTGTGACGAACCGCCGCAGCTCCACAAGCCACTCACGAAACGCGCGTGGATGTCCAGCCGGCTCGGGTGCCGTTGTCGCGTCACTTTGGCCGATGCCCGAGCGCGGCTAGACTCCGCGCCGTGTCGATGATTGGAGCGAGCGCGCAGCGGGCGGCCGCGGCGGGTTGCCTCGCACTTGTCCTCGTGGCACTGGGGTGCGCGCCGGCGACGTCCGAGTCGCCCGCCCCCGTGTCCGCAAGCGCCGCGTCCGTCGCCGCTGGTGCGAGCCCATCATCCGTCGCCGTCCGCCCGGCGGCGGGTCCGGCGCTGTGTGGAGCGCCGAAACCGGCGCGGGTCGAGCCGTTTCCGTTCAATCGCGACGCCTACCGGCGGGACACCATCCTCGGCGTCAGCACGTACCTCGGCGGGACCGCGCGGTTCAGTGGCCTCGACCACGAGGTGCTGGCGTCGCTGATCGAGCAGCGGTTTGTCGACCCCTATGACCAGCAGAACCTCGCACCCAGCGCGTGGGAGATCCTTCAGTTTCTGTGCCAGCATCAGCAGGTCGTCGCCGCCGGTTACGTCGTCAGCACCGACCGTCCTGACTACCGCACCACGATCGAGGCCATCTACACCGAGTACACCGGCGGTGTCGACGACGCTCTCCAAGGCGACGCGGAGAAGTTCTGCGCGGATGCCGACGAGGTCACGTTCGAGGGCGAATTGGAGTGCTTCTGGGACTGAACGCTCCGGTACTCGACCTTGTTGCCTTCCCACCCGCGATGTCACCTGACACGCTGATGAGTTCGGCGATCGCTCGGTTGAGGTGCCCGCGGCAGGCCGCGAGGCCGGCACGTTTCCATTCATCGGGGGTGCCGCCGTTCTGGAGCCAGGTACTGACGCGGCCAGCGATAGAAGCGTCCAGCAGGACCAGGTCGCCGTCCACAATCTCGACGCCGCGAGCCTGATCGGGGAAGGGCGCCGCCAGGTGGTCCTGCCATAGCTGAGCAACGGCCACGAGGCGTTCGTGCGGCACGTAAGCGAGCCTTCTGCGGCAGATGCGCACACCTGATGAGGTCAGCCGGCGGGTTCGATACGCAGGACGGCGACCATGTCGCCGATCTCGACGACCTCCAAGCTCATGACGTCGTTGATGGTCGCGACGGTTCCCACCTCGCAGCTCATCCCGACACCGCCGCCGCCCTGCGACGACACGCCGCCGCCACCGGAACAGCCCGAAACGCTGTAGCCCGACCCGGTCAGCGGCGCGACCATCTCGACCGCGGCGGCGGTGATCGCCGTAACCTCGATCGGCCCGAGGCCATACCTTTCCGGCACGGCCACGACATCGCCCACGGCGACTTCGATCTGGCACGTCCCGTCAGCGCACGGCCCGGTCTGCGAAGGCGACGGGGTGGCCGCCTGGGCGGGAGTCGGGGTGCCGTCGGACGCCGATGACTCGGAGCCGGACCCATCCGAGGAATCCGCCGAACACGACGTGAGGGCAGCGAACACGACAGCGACAACGACGGCGACGACCGCGGTGAACGATGTCCTCCCCATCACGGTAGCCATGGAACCCCAGGCTACCCGGAAGACCGAGTGCGGGGTCATCGGCGTCCTTCCATGGCAGCGCCGCCCCGCCCCGAGCCCGAAGCTTCGGTGCTCCACGGGATCCGGCGATGGCGACTTCGAACCTCATCGCTGTCGATCCCCAAGGATCGATCGCCGCCCCAGCGGAGACGTAAAGAACTCTTGACATGATGTCGGAGCTGCTTTACCTTCGTGGTGTCAAGTTTACTTAACATCGGACGTGGGTCGGCCCTGCTGATCCCGCCGGAGGTGGGCTCTGGTCGGCGGGGCCTGGGAAGGCTGCCGCGACCGAACGGGGTCACTGCTTCACGTCCGTCACTGTGCTGGGGAGACAATGATGAAAGCTGCTGTCTGTGCCACCTATGGCCCGCCCGACGTCGTCCACGAGGCCGATGTGGACACTCCGGTGCCGGGCCCGAACCAGATACTCGTCCGGGTCCACGCGGCAACCGTAACCGCGGCCGACCGCGCCTTCCGGTCGGGTACACCACGCTACGCCCGTCTCTTCACCGGGTTGCGTCGGCCGAAAAAGTCCGTACTGGGCACGGAGTTCGCCGGCGAAGTCTCGGCGGTGGGTGCGGCGGTCACCCGGTACACGGTGGGGGACAAGGTTTTCGGTGCCACCGACCTCGGCCTCGGAGCACATGCCGAATACGTCTGCGTCGAGGAGGACGGGGCTCTGGCACCGCTGCCCACCGGCCTCGGCTATGCCGAGGCGGTCACACTCGTCGACGGTACCGCGTTGGTGTTCCTCCGCGACCACGGAAAGCTCCACAGCGGACAGTCCATTCTCATCAATGGCGCGTCCGGTAGTGTCGGAGTCCACGCGGTACAACTCGCCCGGTACTTCGGCGCCGACATCACGGCCGTGTGCAGCGGCGCCGGTGCCGAACTCGTCGCACGTCTCGGCGCGGACCGGGTCATCGACTACACCCGCACCGACTTCACCAAGGAAGGCCGTACCTATGACGTCATCTTCGACGTCGCAGGCGCCAGCTCGTACGGCCGTTGCCGGCGCCTGCTCAAACCCGGTGGCCGGTATCTGACCACGGTGCCGTCGCTGGCCATCATGGCCCAGGCGCGATGGACCGCGATGGCCGGGAGCCGGCGAGCGGTCATCGCCTTCACCGGGCTGCGACCCGTGGCGGCGAAGGCGAAGGACCTGGCCCTGGTCAAGGAACTCGCCGAGGCCGGCCGGATCGTCCCGGTGATCGACCAGACCCTCCCGTTGGCGCGCATCGCCGACGCGTACCGTCATCTCGACCGCCAGGGCAAGCGTGGCACGACCGTCCTCGAGCTGCCGTAAACCAGTGGCCAAGCCGTCGGGATACCGACGCCTCGATCGGCCGCCCGCACACGCTCATCCACTGCTCGGGTTCAGAGTCCAAGGTCAAACGTCCGCGCGGTGCGTTGAGCGGCCCCGGAAGCCACACTTTTGGACTGTTCCGGTAGCTGTCGATGTCGATGATGGGATGCGACCGAGCGTTGCCCTCCTGGCCGAGGTTCGACGGCCCCGTTCTGGGGCTCCTACCTGCACAAGCCTGCTTCCGCAGGCTTCCTTGCCTCCCAAAGACTTTCGGAACCCTTCCGGAAATCGTTGACAGTGCGGCCGGTCGGTATCGATACTGCCCATCGACAGACATGCATGGTTACCGATCACTTGCCATCAAGCACTGAGGAAGGTCCCGTGAACAGCAGCCTGAGACAGCGCAAAAGAGTCACCAGCATAGCTTTGTCGATGGCGGTGTTGTTGCTGGTAGTCGGGGCTGTGGCGGTCCAGTCCATCGGCCCGGCCACCGCAGCCGAGACGACGCTGCGGGCCGCAGCCGCCAAGGCCGGGCTGTTCTTCGGCGTCGCCGCCTCACCCGGCCGGCTCACCTCGATCGTCGGTCAGGAGTTCAACCAACTGACTCCCGAGAACGACATGAAGCCCTCCACGATCGCCACGTCGAGCGGTGCCCTGCAAAACACCGGCAACGCGGACACGTTGGTCAACTACGCCCAGACCAACAACATGTCGGTCCGCGGCCACACGCTCGTGTGGCACTCGCAGGCCGGCGCGCTGCAGGGTGCCAGCCAGGCGACGCTGAACACCTTCATCGGCAACGCCCTGAACCGCTGGGGCAACAGGATCGCGTACTGGGACGTCGTCAACGAGGCGCTGGACGACAACAACACCGGCAACCGCCGCACCCAGTGGCCGCACACCCTGAACCGGGACGCGAACGGCGACGGTGACTTCTTCGACACCGGCGACACCGACGTCATCCGGGACTCGTTCATCCGGGCCAAGCAGGTCGTGCAGGCCAGCGGGCTGACCACCAAGCTTTGCATCAACGACTACGACGTCGAGGGTCTGACGGTCCAGGGCGGCGTCCAGAACCGCAAGGCCAACGCGCTGTACGACATCGTCCGCAACTACCGGCAGTACATCGACTGCGTCGGGTTCCAGGGGCACTTCAACGACAACCCCAACAGCATCATCACCAACGACCTGCAGGCGAACATCCAGCGCTTCGCTGACCTCGGCGTTGAGGTGCACATCACCGAGCTGGACATCGACGACGACCTGAGCAACAACGACATCGGTGCCGGCCAGGCGGAGAACTACCGCAAGGTCGTCCGTGCCTGCCTGAACGTCGCGAAATGTACCGGCATCACCGTCTGGGGCATCTCCGACAGCGAGTCGTGGCGCTCCTCGGAAAGGGGCCTGCTGTTCACCGGCGGCAACGGCAGCTACCAGAGGAAGGCCGCATACAACGCGGTCCTCGACGAGCTGAACCAGGGCCGCGTCCCGACCGGCTCGCCCTCGCCGAGCACCCCGTCCAGCCCGACGGTGTCGCCGTCCGTCCCGCCGTCGTCGTCACCGCCCCCGCCCCCGACCTCGGCCCCGACCACCGGCTGCACGGCCACTGTCTCGCTGAACTCCTGGACCGGCGGATTCGTCGCCACCGTGCGGGTCACCGCCGGCACCGCGCCGATCAACGGGTGGAACGTCCAGCTCACCCTGCCGTCCGGTTCCACGGTGACCAACGGCTGGAACGCCAACCGTAGCGGCAACAGTGGCACAGTGCAGTTCAGCAACGTCAGCTACAACGGCCGGGTAAACGCCGGCCAGTCCACCGAGTTCGGCTTCCAGGGCACCGGGACGGCCACCGCCCAGACCCCGGTCTGCACCGCCTCCTGAGACCGCCTCTCCGGGACGGGCGCGAGCCGCCCGTCCCGGACAGCACCTCGTCACCGATGCCGAGGGTGGTCGTCGCGTGCTGCGTACAACCGAGAAAGTACTGGATCCGTTCGGAATCCGATTTCCGCTTCGAGCTCGACCTACTTGAGCACCTGGCCGCGGCCGGGCTGGGCGTCATCCGCCCGTACCAGCGGACCCTCGGCGACCGGTTCGGCCGGGATAGCGGGGCAGGTCGACTGGGCCCAGCTAGGTGGCAGCCGGACGGTGACTGTGGACTGGTCGATGCCGGGGGCGTGGTAGCGGCCGTTGGTCTGGTGCGGGTAGAGCAGGGCGAGGGCGCTGGCGGGGTATTCGAGGCCAACGTCGAGGAGGTCGACTACCAGTCCATCCATCCGTCCAGTGAGGGCTTGCGCAGGTGCGGCGGCTCGTCGTAGTCGATCGCGGTCAGCCACCGCGACCCCGGCATCACTCGGTAGCCAAGCGTGCCGGTCAGCTCCCGGACGACGGTCGGCATGTGCAGCGCCCCGAAGACGATGGCCACCTCCATGTCCTCGGCGGCGAACTCGCCGTCGATCTCCCGCACCACGTCGAGCAGCAGGTCCTCCCGCTTGCGGTCACTGGCGTCTCGGGGGACCTCGGTGTCGTCGTGGATGTCGAGCGGGTTGTTGCCGAGCCAGTCGCCGTCGCCGGTGAGGGCCATGTGCAGCGCGAGGATCGGCGTCATGATGGTCGCGGTTACCCGCTCCTGACGCGACATCCGGCGGTCCGGATCGGCGTTCGGCGCCAGGTAGGCGTCGGGGAAGATGATCGGTACGCCGAGCGCGCCGTAGTCGATGTCCTGCGGCACGAGGTCACGGCTGGCTCGCTGGCGGGCTAGGCGCATCGCGTTGGCGTAGGTCATTCCGGTGGAACTGGGCCCGTCCCAGATCTCGGCGATGACAGCCTGGCAGGACCGCAGCCTTTGCCAGATCGTCCAGTAGTAGTCGGCGTGTCCCATGTGGATCGTGGGGATGATCACCCAGCGCAGCCCGCCGGCGGGCCGCCGGAACACGGTGACCGAGGTCCGGAACCCCATGACGCTCATCTCGGTCAACTGCATCCTGACAGCGTAAGAACCTGCTACCAGCCCAGGCGGCGACCGCGGCCGGCAGGAACCCCCCAACCCGGACCAGCGTTGGCTGGACGAAGTCGGCGGCGGCTACGTGCCGGACCCTCCAGCGCGCCCGGTTGTCTGGACAAGGCTCTCCAGGAAATTGGCGATCATCAGCGGGTTCCCGCTGGTCAGCCCGTAAGACTTCCGAGGCCCCCTCGGTGCTGCGCCGCGCTCGGCGCCGCATACCCTCTCCAAGCCAGCGCGCCCAGCGGCGAACACGCGTACGCGCGGTTCGACCGGCGCGAGGAGGGCTCGCCGTGACGACGCGTTTCAGGGGTTGGCCACGCAGCGCAGTCCCATGTGGTTGGTGGCGGTGTCGATCGATTGGGGTTGCCGGGCCGCTGGCCGGTAGCGCAGGCAGTACGAGGGCGCGCAGAGCCAGGATCCGCCCTTGACCACGCGGCGGGGGAGTCCGGTGCTTCTGTCGAGGCTGCCGTCGAGGTTTCCGCCGCGGGGGTTGCGGCGTGGGTCCGGGGGCGCGCAGCAGGACTGGGCGGGCGTGGGGTGGCGGGCGGCATACAGGTCGCGGGTCCATTCCCACACGTTGCCGCACACCTCGTACAGTCCGTAGCCGTTGGGCGGGAAGGACTTGACCGGTGCGGTGCCGCGAAAGCCGGCGGGGGCCAGGTTTTCCCAGGGGAATCGCCCGTGCCAGGTGTTGGCCATCACCTGTCCGTCTGGGGTGAGTTCGTCGCCCCAGGCGTAGGGTGCGCCGTCGAGGCCGCCGCGGGCGGCGTACTCCCACTCCGCCTCGGTCGGCAGGCGCTTTCCCGCCCACCGCGTGTACGCCAGCGCGTCGGCGTAGGCCACCTGGACCACCGGGTGGTCGGGCCGGTCCTCGATGTCGCTTCCGGGACCTTCCGGGTGACGCCAGCAGGCGCCCGGTACGAACCGCCACCACTGCCGGTGGTCGGTCAGGTCGACCGGCCCGTCGGTGCGGTGGAAGACGAGCGCTCCGGGTACCAGGAGGGTGGGGTCGGCGCCGGGGTAGCCCGCCGGGTGCGGGGCGCGTTCGGCCACTGTGACGTATCCGGTGTCGGCGACGAACTCGGCGAACTGGCGGTTGGTCACCGCGTGGATGTCGGCGAGGAAGCCGTCGACGTGCACCGGGTGGGCCGGCCTCTCTTCCGGATAGTGGTCGTCCGAGCCCATGGTGAACTGGCCGCCGGGGATCCACACCATCCCGGGCGGGGCGGCGGTGGTCGACATCGTGCTTCCTTCCGATTTCATGCCTGGGCGAGGAGTTGCTCGGCCATCGCCCGGTGGGTGATGAGCGCGTTGACCACGCCGGTGCGTAGGGCGGTGGCGACGGCGGCGGTGCGTGCCGTCCCGAAGGTCACCGCCACTCGCTGCGGTATGGCCATGAGCTGCTCGAAGGTCGGCGCGAGTGTGCGCTCGGCGAGGGGGGTGGGCGCCGGGCGGCCGGCGCCGTCCAGGAGGATACCTGCCACCTCGATCTCCACGCCGGCGGCCGCGGCGGCGGCCTGGTCGGCCGGGCTGACGACGTCGTGCACGGTGGAGAGTCCTGGGCGCCACTGCCCGACCCCGACGACGGCGGTGGTGATGCGGGGGAAGAGCTCCGCGGCCCGCTGGACGTCTGGGTTGCGGCGCAGCCCGGCCGCGCTGTCGGAGGAGATGATCGGCGCGTAGAAGACCCGCGCCTCGCCGCCGCCGACCCGGGTCAGGTCGCGGATGGCCTGGATGATGTCGAGCGCGTCCGGGCGGGACACCGCCCCGGTGAGCTGGACGACGGTGCAGGCGGGGAACGCGACGAGCTCCTCGCCGATGTTGAGGATCGACCGGGCGGAGGCCAGGCCGAGCACGTCGTTGCTGGTCAGCGCCTCGCCCAGCAGCTCGGCGGTGGCGAGGCTGAGGCTGCGTAGCAGCGGCGCGAGCGGCTGCTCGTCGACCTCGACGACCACCGCCACGTCGATGCCGAACGCCGCGCGCAGCTGGTCGCTGATGGCGGCGTTCACCGCTCCCGGCAGCCCGATCTCGATGCGCACGATGCCTTGGTCGAGCGCGGCCTGGAGGATGCGCGCGACCCGGAACCGGCTCAGCCCGAGGGCGGCACCGATCTCGCTCTTGCTCTGGCCGTGCAGGTGGAACCGGCGGGCGACGTTGGTCATGAGGACGACGTCGCCGCTCAATCTCTGTTCAGTGCTCATATGAGCGCTCCAATGAAACACCCTTGACACAATCCGCTGGCTGTTCAAGATTTGGTCGCAGGATAGAGGTAGATCGCTCATCTGAGCAAGACGCTCAGTCTCCGCCTTTGGCGGTGTTCCATAGATGTGGGCCTCACCTGTTGGAGGGGTAAGTGTCCGAGTTCCACCTGACCCGCCGCGCGGCCCTGCGGGCCGCCCTCGCCGCCGGTGGCCTGCTAGCCCTGCCCAGTTGCGCGGCCGGGGGCGGCGGTGGAGAGCCGTCCGACGCCCCGTCGATCGGGACGAGCGCGGAGGATCACCTGCGCGAGGCCGGCAAGAAGCTGGGCGTGAGCAGCATCAGCCTGCTGGCCTACTCCGCGCCCCAGGCCGAGGCGATCCACCAGCTCACGGGCCAGTTCACCGAGCTGACCGGCATCGACGTCCAGTGGACCGCCCTGGACGAGCAGTCGGCCGCCAACAAGGCCGCGGTGTCGCTCGGCTCCGGCGCGGCGTCGTACGACGTGATCCACCTGACCTCGGGGCTGCTGCCGACCTACGCCTCGCGCGACTGGCTGGCAAACCTGGATCAGCTGCGCCAGAGCGCCGGCACCGTGCCTGGCTGGGACCTCGCGGCGTACGGGCAGGGTGCGACGGACCTGCT
This sequence comes from Phytohabitans kaempferiae, assembly GCF_042433955.1. Lineage (NCBI taxonomy): Bacteria > Bacillati > Actinomycetota > Actinomycetes > Micromonosporales > Micromonosporaceae > Phytohabitans > Phytohabitans kaempferiae. The sequence continues at coordinate 66,333 of NZ_JBHLUH010000006.1, forward strand.
GCGGTCGAAGAACGCGCTCTACGCGGTGCCGATGTTCCTCGGTACCCAGATCTTCTACTACCGCACCGACGTCTTCGAGGAGCACGGCATCGCGGCGCCGCCCACCAGCTTCACCGAGCTGCGCGACGTGTGCGAGAAGGTGCACGGCAACGGCATCTCCGCCATCGCGCTGCGCAGCGCGCCCAGCCCGTCGCAGCTGCTGTTCGTCTGGTCGGCCTGGCTCTACGCCTTCGGCGGCAGGTACTACGACGGCTACCGGGACGGCACCTACTCCGGGGTGGCTCTGGACAGCCCCGCGGCCGTCCAGGCGCTCGACCTCTACAGCGGCCTGCTGCGGGACTACGCACCCACCGGCGCGACCAACTGGAGCGTCGAGGACGTGACCCGGTCCTTCACCACCGGGCAGGTCGCGATGGTGCAGGAGGGCGCGGTCTTCGGCGGTACCTTCAACGACCCGAAGGGATCGCAGGCGGCGGGCAAGGTCGGCACCTTCGTGATCCCGTCCGGCACGGGCGGCCAGTTCGTCCCCTACAACTGCCACGGCTGGGGTGTCGCGAAGACCAGCAAGCAGGCCGAGGCCGCCTGGCTCTTCGTGCAGTGGGCGACGTTGAAGGTGACGCTGACCGCGGCGGCGGCCGGACCGGTCGGGTTCTCCACCCCGCCCATCGCCGATGTCTACGCCTCCGCGGAGTACACGGCGAAGTACGGGTTCGACGACTTCGTACCGTCGGTCACCAAGACCATCGAGATCGCCAACGGCGGCGGCGTCACGCCGCTCGAGGGCGACCCGAACTACCTGCCGAGCACCCCCGACTGGAACCGGATCGGCCAGAAGGTCTCCGAGCAGCTCAGCCGCGCGGTGACCGGCCAGGCGTCGGCGGCGGACGCGGTGAAGGCCGCGGCGGCGGTGATCGACGCCTGATGTCCGTGCTCGCCCGGCGCGCGGCGGCGCCGTCCTGGCAGCGGGCGTTCCTCGCGCCCCTGCTCGTGGTGCTCGTCGCCACGACGGTGCTGCCGCTGCTGTACATGCTCGCCCTCTCGCTCGGCCCGAAACAGGGACAGCTGAGCGTCGGCCGGCCGCAAGGGCTGCACAACTACCGGGAGCTGCTGACCAGTTCCGAGGTGTGGCACTCGCTGCTGCTCGCGGTCATCTTCCTGGTCGGCGCGCTGGTGGTCGAACTGGTGCTCGGTGTCGGCACGGCCGTGCTGCTCGACCGGCTGCTACCCGGCAACCCGGTGGTGCGGATGTTGCTGCTCTGGCCGACGGTGCTGCCGCCGATCGCGGTCGCGCTGGTCTTCAAGTACGTGCTCCAGGGCGACATCGGCCTGGTGTCGTACTACCTGTCGAAGGTCGGCATCCACCAAGCGTGGCTGACCGAGCCGGTCTCCGCGATGGCGGTCATCATCGCCATCGACATCTGGCAGTACACACCGTTCGTGATCCTGCTCGCGCTCGCGGCCCTCACCGCGATACCGCACGAGGTGCGGGAGGCGGCGGCGCTCGACGGCGCTGGACCGGTCAGCGTCGCGCGCCGCGTGGTGCTGCCCATGATCAAACCAGCGATCATCGCCATCGCCATGCTGCGGTTCATCGACGCCATTCAGGTCTTCCCGACCATCTACGCGTTGACCCGCGGCGGTCCGGGCACCAGCACGCAACTGCTGACGTACTTCAACTACCAGGCGTTCTTCGGCCAGTTGGAGTTCGGGTACGGCGCGGCGATCGCCGTCCTCGTGGTGGTCTTCACGATCGCCTGCGTCACGCTGCTGCTGACCTGGCAGCGCCGGGCGGAGGCGTCATGAGCCGCCGCGGTCGCCTGGACGGCCTCGGGCCGGTGGCCAAGGTCCTGGCCTGGATCTACCTGCTGGCGTTGATGGCCTTCTTCACCGTGCCGATCCTGTACGCCGCGCTGACCGCGTTCCAGCCCCGGCTGGTCACGTCGCGCCCCTCGCCGCAGTGGCTGTTCACCCCGACCCTGGAGAACTTCCGGTCGCTGTTCGTCGACTACTCCTTCGTCGGACCGCTGCTGAACAGCTTCCAGTCCAGCCTCGGCTCGTCGGTCCTCGCGCTGCTCATCGCCGCGCCCGCGGCGTACGCTCTCAGCCGCGGCCGGGGAGCGAGCGCCGGACCGATGGGGTTCTGGCTGCTCTGCGCGCGGGCGCTGCCGGCCATCGGGGTCAGCATCCCGGCGTACGCGATCTTCAATCAGCTCGGGCTCAACGACACCATCCTGGCGCTGTTGCTGGTCTACCTGCCCTACAACGTCGCGCTCGCGACGATCCTGCTGCGCGTGTTCCTCGACGGAGTGCCGCGGGAGATCGACGAGGCTGCGGCCATCGACGGCGCGGGGGCGGTGCGGACGCTCGTCCAGGTCATCCTGCCCGTGGCCAAGCCCGGCGTGGCGTCCGTGGGGATCATGACGTTCCTCTTCGCCTGGAACAACTTTCTGTTTCCGCTGGTCCTCACCGGCAGCAGGGCCGGCACGGTCCCGCTGGCCCTCCAGCAGTTCCTGGGCAGCTACACCCTCCAGTGGAACGAGGTCATGGCCGGCGTCGTGCTGCTGTCCCTACCTCTCATCCTGCTCGCCCTGACCCTCGGCCGGTACATGGTCGGCGGTCTCTCGGCGGGCAGCGTCAAGTGAAGTCAACGATCGACGGAAGGCCCGTGTGAGCGCGCGTCCCAACATCCTCGTCATCTGTACCGACCAGCACCGCTACGACGTGATCTCGACCCACCCCGGCAGCGTCGCCCGTACGCCGCACCTGCAACGCCTCGCCGACCAGGGCGCGGTGTTCGAGGGCTGCTACGCCCCGAGCCCGGTCTGCGCGCCCACCAGGGCATCCCTGCTGACCGGGCAGTACCCCAGCCAGCACGGGCTGTGGTCGAACGGCGTGACCCTTCCCGAGGGCGCGCCGCTGGTCTCCCGCGAACTCGCCGACGCCGGGTACCGGTGCGGCCTGGTCGGGAAGCTCCACCTGGCCGCCGCCTTCCAGGGCACGACAGAGCAGCGGTTGGACGACGGGTTCGAGGACTTCCGCTGGGCGCACGACCCGTTCCACGGCTCGCCGGAGAACGCCTACCACCGCTGGCTGCGCGAGCGGCACCCGGCCCTGTGGGAGAAGGCGGTCGGCGACGTCGTCACCCCGGAGGTCACCGGCTTCACGCACGCCGACACGGCGTTCGACGGCATGCCGACCGAGGCGCACTACTCGACGTGGGTGACCGAGGAGACGGAGGACTTCATCCGGCGCGCCGCGGACGACGAGCGCCCCTTCTTCCTGGTGGCGAACTTCTTCGACCCGCACCACCCGTTCGTCGCGCCCTCCGAGTACCTGGCCGCCTACCCGCCCGGCTCCGTACCGCCGCCGGTGGGTGGACCGTCCGAACTGGACGGCAAGCCGGACGTGCAGCGGGATGCATCCTGCTCCAGCTACGTCGGGCACGGGCCGTCGTTCCCCGACTTCGACGAGCAGGGCATCGACGAGATCCGCCGTACTTACTACGCCATGGTCTCGCTCGTCGACGACTGCGTGGGGCGGATCCTCGCCACACTCGACGCCGCCGGCCTGGCCGACGACACGCTAGTCATCTTCACCAGCGACCACGGCGAGATGCTGGGCGACCATGCCATGCTCCTCAAGGGCCCGATGATGTACGACCCGGCGGTGCGGGTACCGATGATCATCCGCTGGCCCGGGCGGCTCTCCGGCGGGGTCCGCGTCGAGGACGGGTTCGTCGGCGTGCACGACGTGGCCGCGACCGTACGCCGGGCCGCCGGCCTCGCCGCCGTCCCCCTGGACCAGGGCTTCGACCTCGTCGACGTCGCCCGGGGCGAGACCGCCCCGCGCGGCTACGCGCTGTCGCAGTACCGAAACGCCGGCTACCCGTACGAACCGGAGGTGCTGACCACGATGCTCCGGACCAGCGACCACAAGATCGTGGTCTGGCACGGCGCCCCCGCCACCGACCGGCAGCGGCAGGGCGAGCTGTACGACCTGGCGAACGACCCGGACGAGCTGGTCAACCTCTGGGACGTACCGGAGCACGCGACCGTCAAGGCGCGGCTTCTCGCCGAGTTCGCCGACGTGCTGGTGAGCCTGGAAGACCGCACCGCCCGCCGGGTACACCCGTGGTGACCCCGCCCTGCCCGGTCCCACACGACGAAAGGAGAACACCGTGCGCGCCGTGATCCTCGATCGGCCGGGGACGCAGCGGGTCGGCGATCGGCCGGACCCGACGCCGGCCGCGGGCGAGGTGGTCGTCCGCGTACACGCCTGTGGCATCTGCGGCACCGACCTGCACATCCTCGACGGCGAGTTCCCGCCGACGCCGTACCCGATCACGCCGGGGCACGAGTTCGCCGGCGAGGTGGTCGAGGTGGGTACCGGGGTGTCGGGTCTCTCGACCGGCGACCGGGTGGCCGTCGACCCGTCGCTCTTCTGTGGACGGTGCTGGCAGTGCCAGCGCCAGCGGGGCAACCTCTGCGAGGACTGGAACGCCGTCGGCGACACGGTCGACGGCGCGTTCGCCGAGTACGTGGCCGTGCCCGCCGGCAACTGTTACCGCCTGCCCGACTCCGTCGACTACAGCGCCGGCGCGCTGGTCGAGCCGGTCGCCTGCGCCGTACACGGGCTGCGCCGGCTCGACCTGGAGCTGGGCAGCTCACTGCTGGTCGTGGGCGCCGGCACGATGGGCCTGCTGCTGATGCAACTGGCCCACGGCGCCGGCGCGTACGAGGTGGCGATGGTCGACCAGGACCCGTCCCGGCTGACGCTGGCGGCCGAGCTGGGCGCGGCGGCGACCGCCACCTCGGTCGAGGAGATCGTGGACCAGCACCGGGGCGGCTTCGACTACGTCGTGGAGGCGACCGGCGTGCCCGCCGCCGGACAGGCCGCCCTCGGGGGAGTGGCGACCGGCGGCACGTTCATGGTCTTCGGCGTCGCGCCGCAGGACGCCCGGCTACAGGTGTCACCCTTCGAGGTGTACAACCGCGAGATCACCGTGGTCGGCTCGATGGCTGTGCTCGCCAGCTTCGCGCCCGCGGTCAACGCGGTCGCCTCCGGCGTGGTCGACGCGGCCCGCATGGTCACCCACGTCGAGCCGCTGGACCGGTTCGCCGACGCGATCCAGCTCACCCGCCAACGGGCCGGACTCAAAGTCCAGGTGCGGCCGTCCTGACCTTTGTCCAACTCCCCGAGGAGCCTCATGACCGCGACGATGACGGGCGCCTTCCTGCCGGGAGGCCGCCGCGTGGAACTGAAACAGGTACCCGTTCCCAGACCCGGCCACGGCCAGGTGCTGTTGCGCGTCCGGGCGTCCACCATCTGCGGATCGGACCTGCGCGCGATCTACCGGGAGCACCTCGGGCACGGCCCCGAGGCGTACCAGGGGGTGATCGGCGGGCACGAGCCGGCGGGTGAGGTGGTGGAGGTCGGCCCCGGCACCGACTCGCCCCGCCCCGGCGACCGCGTGGCCGTGTACCACATCAGCGGCTGCGGGACCTGTCCCGACTGCCGGATGGGGTACCAGATCAGCTGCGCCTCCCCGTCCCGGGCCGCGTACGGCTGGCAGCGCGACGGCGGCCACGCCGAGTACCTGCTCGCCGATGCGCGCGACTGCGTCCGGCTGCCCGACTTCCTCACCTTCCTCGACGGCGCCTGCTGCGCCTGCGGCTTCGGCACCGCCTACGAGGCACTGTGCCGCATCGAACCGTCCGGAAAGGACCGGCTGTTGATCGTGGGCACCGGACCGGTCGGCATGGCCGCCGGGCTGCTGGCCCGCTGCCTCGGCGTGCCTTACCGGGTCGGGGTCGACACCAACCAGGAACGGCTCGATTTGGCGCTCCGGCTCGGCGCCATCGACGAGGGTGTGCGAGTCGGGGAGGAGGCGCTGCCCGCCCTGATAACCAAGACCGGCGGCGGCTTCGAGGCCACGATGGACTGCTCGGGCAGCGCCCCCGGGCGGACCCTGGCGGTCCGCGCGGCCCGCCGGTACGGCCGGTGCGTGCTGGTCGGCGAGGGCGGGCGGCTGGAACTCGACGCCAGCCCGGACGTGATCCACCAGCAGTTGCGGATCGAGGGATCCTGGGTCACCAGCACGTGGCGGCTCCAGGAACTTGTCGACAACCTCGCCCGATGGCGCCTGCACCCCGAGGTCGTCGTCACCGGCCGCTACCCGCTGGCGGACGCGGCCGCGGCCTACCAGGAGGCGGACGCCGGCACCTGCGGGAAAGTCGGCATCGTCGCCTGAAGCCGCTGAGCGTGCTCGCGTTACCGCGTGTGACCGCTTCGGCTTCGATGCCCGCGACCGTCGGCTTCCGGCACCTCATCCGACCGTCCTGAAGGGACTAGATGGAGCAGTCGCGACACGCCCCAACCAAGCCACGGTTTCCCACCAGCGTGTACCGCCACGGCTCGGAGCCGGACGTACGGTTCAGCTTCGCGAACGAACGTACCTTCCTCGCCTGGATCCGGACCGCGCTCGCCCTCATCGCCGGCGGCGTCGCGCTGGAGGCATTCGGATTGAACCTGGAGTCACACCTGCGCACCACGGCGTCACTGGTGCTCATCGCCGCCGGCGTGGTGCTGCCCGGCCACGCCTGGTTTGCCTGGGCCAGAAGCGAGCGCGCGCTACGCCGGGCGGAGCCGTTGCCCTCACCCTTCCTGTCCGCGCCGCTGGGAGTCACCGTGATGGTCGTCGGCATCCTCATCGCGCTCGGCGTGCTGCTGCGATGAACGAAGGCCGCCGCGACCGGCGCGGTGTCGTCCGCGACCGCGGGCTACAGGCCGAGCGAACAACGCTCGCGTGGTCGCGCACGGCGTTGGCGCTCGCCGGTACCTGCCTCATCGCGGCCCGCGGCCTCATCGTCCACTTCGGAGCCTGGACCGTCGCGGCCGGGTCGGCGGGCGGCCTCGTCGCGGGGATGGCGATCCTGGCCGCCCACCGCCGTTACCGGCACTGGGCCCGAGACGGTGAGCGGCCCTACCGCGCGGCCGTCCCGAACGCCGCGCTGGCCGTTGCCACCGTCGGGCTGGGCCTCGCCGGGCTCGCGGTGGCCGTCGCCGCGCTGGGCTGAGCGGCCATTCGCCGCCGACCGAGATGGCCGGGATCACCGCCACCGCGTCGCGCCTGGCGCGTGCTCAGGCGAGCGCTTGGATCGCTTGCCAACGCTGGCCCGCTTTTCCGTCGCGGTTCGATTCTGGTGCGACAGAGGGGAGTTACCGCGATGCCCGTCGTGCTCATGGCCGCTGCTCCCGCAGCCTCACCCCGCGCGGTCCACGACCAAACCCGCCGGCGCCAGAACACGCCGTGACATCTCCGGCAAACCTAATCTATGGAGGTTTCGGAGTTGAGGTGGTCGCGCGGCTGGGCTGCGATCGGACGTGGGGACACAGGCCGTTCAAACCGCTGCCACGGCGATCACGGGTTCTTGGGGCGAAGCTGCCGGGTCTAGGAAGAGCTTTCGGATTCAGGGTCTTGACTCGGTCCACAATGGTCACCGTAGGCGGCCGTACTCTGTCGCCAAGATACCGACAACATCCCTGACTTTGCTGCCTCCTGCTGCGGACGAGACAGCAAAGTCCCTGATTTTGTTGTCACGCGCCGCCGGTCCAACGAACCATCCCGACCGATCGCGAAGCCGAGGCAGTGTGCCGGCGGCGGACGTGTG